>JAEWZG010000020.1 GCA_023395435.1 Bacillota bacterium | reverse complement strand
GATCAATTTCTGATATTCCAAGGGATGAATATGAGGAAGCTGAAGAAAGAGTTATTACTGAACTTCAGGCTATAAACAAACCGTTCGTTGTTCTTATGAATTCAATGTATCCTGAAAGTGAAGATGTCAAGATCATGGCAAAAAAACTTCAGGAGAAATATTCGACACCAGTCATTCCTGTGAACTGCCTAACACTTGATGAATCAGATATTAGGGGAGTATTAACACAGATTCTTTTTGCATTCCCAATTAAAGAAGTTAATATAGAGATGCCTAAGTGGATTACCTGCCTTGAAAAAGACAACTGGCTCAAGAAGGATATTTTCTCAGCAATTAAAACGGCCGCTGAGGGTATTGAGCTTGTTCGTGAGGTTAAATGGTGCAGTGATACAATAGGCGAGTGCAAGCATGTTATTGGTACAAAAATAAATTCCATTGACCTTGGAAAAGGTAGTGCTAACATTGGTGTATCAATAAATAATGATTTGTTCTATAAGATAATTGGTGAGGTTACTGGCATTGAAATTAATAACGAAAGTGACCTTATGCCACAGATTCTTGAACTTGCAAACATTAAAAAGAAATATGAGAAGATTGCAGCTGCTCTTGATGAAGTAGAAGCAACAGGATACGGCATCGTAATGCCAACAATGGAAGAATTGTCACTTGAAGAGCCTGAAATGATTAAGCAGGGTGGAAAATATGGTGTAAGGCTTCGAGCCACTGCTCCGTCAATTCATCTCATGAAAGCTGATATTATGACCGAGGTAGAACCAATCGTTGGTAGCGAAAAACAGTCTGAAGAACTTGTTGAGTATATGCTTAGCGAATTTGATGATAGCCCAGAAAAGATATGGGAGTCAAATATCTTCGGAAAATCACTTCACGAGCTGGTTAATGAAGGCTTACATAATAAGCTTTATAAGATGCCATCAGATGCAAGACAAAAGCTTCAGGGTACTGTAGAGAGAATCATTAACGAAGGCTGTAACGGCTTGATTTGCTTCATTCTGTAAATAACATATATATTTCATCGCTCTTGAATATAAGGGCGGTGAAATTTATTATATAAGTAATGTATAATTTATTTTTCGAATGCATTAAACCATGCACGTTCTTCAAATTTTTTCTTTTTGGTTTGTTTAACAGGTTCAGCAGCATATCCAACAGGCAAAATACACACTAGCTTTATATCCTCAGGAACGCCGAGAATATCTGCTATTTTCTCAGCAATGTTATCTTCATCAGTAATATGTCCTTCATACCAGCAGCTTTCATATCCAAGTGCTTTTATTGCTATAAGCATATTTTGAATTGCAGCTGAATAGTCCTGAACATTATAGCATTTATTACGGTAAGCATAGATTTCTTTTGTCAGAACACAAATCATAGCAGGAGCAGTTTCGCATATTGGAGGATCTATTACACCTTTAATTTTGTCTAATAAGTCTTTGTCGTTAACTGCAATTAAGCTGGTTGTCTGCTTGTTGCAACCGGATGGAGCAGCAAGACCAGCCTCCAAAATCAATGTCAGTATTTCTCTTGGTACTTCTTTATTTAAATAAGTACCCCTGTAACTACTTCTTTCCATTATTGGAGATAAAAGTTTTTTATTCATAATGTCACCTCATTTTATAGTACCACTATTCTTATTTTCTACATATTATTTTATCACAATAACAAAACTGTGTAAATGCATAAAAACAGCGGATATATTTTACTACCCGCTGTTATAATTATTTTTAGCTTACTTTATCAAACTGGGAATTATACAGGTCATAATAGAAACCTTGTTTAGCTATTAGTTCCTCATGATTTCCTTGTTCGATAATATTTCCGTCTTTCATAACAAGAATTATGTCTGCATCACGGATAGTTGAAAGTCTATGAGCGATAACAAAGCTTGTTCTACCCTTCATTAGATTGTTCATTGCTTTCTGAATACGTTGCTCTGTTCGAGTATCTACTGAGCTTGTAGCTTCGTCAAGAATAAGGATAGGTGGATCAGCAAGAATTGCTCTTGCAATAGTGAGAAGTTGTTTCTGTCCTTGTGAAAGATTACTTGCTTCTTCATTGATAACAAGATCATATCCTTCCGCGGTTGTATTAATAAAGTGATTACAGTGTGCTGCTTTTGCAGCAGCTTTGATTTCATCTTCAGAAGCATCAAGCTTTCCATATGAAAGATTTTCTCTGATAGTTCCATTAAAAAGCCATGTATCCTGAAGAACCATTCCAAATATTTTTCTTAAGTCAGCTCTTGTCATATCTCTTATATCAATACCGTCAATCTTAATTGAGCCTTTGTTTACATCATAGAATCTCATAAGAAGATTAATAATTGTTGTTTTTCCTGCACCTGTTGGCCCGACAATAGCAACCGTCTGACCAGATTTTACTGAGACATTTACATCGTTAAGAATTACTTTATCTTCATTATATCCAAAAGTAATATTATCAAAATCAACATTACCCTTAACTTCCTTGATTTTAACAGGATTTTTTGCTTCAGGAACTTCTTCTTCTTCATCAAGAAAGGCAAATACTCTTTCAGCAGCAGCCATTGTTGATTGAAGTACGTTTGCAATCTGTGCTGTCTGAGCAATAGGATAATTAAACTGTCTGATATAAGCAACAAACGATTGAATACCACCTATTCCAAAGCCTTTATTAATTGTCAGATAACCACCGACAACGCAGACGGCAATATATCCAAGGTTACCAACAAAATTAAGAATTGGCATCATAAGACCTGACAGAAAATTTGATTTCCACGACGATTTGTAGAGAAGATTATTTATATTTTTTAATTCAGTTATTGATTTCTTTTCAAGATTAAATGCTTTGATAATATTATGACCTGAATACATTTCTTCCACGTGACCATTAAGCTGGCCGAGGTATTTCTGCTGATTCTTAAAATGTTTCTGAGATAGTTTAACAATTACACTAACAAGTATTCCACTTAGTGGTAATGAAATAATTGCAATTAATGTCATAAGCGGACTAATTGAAAGCATCATTATAATAATACCGATAATTGTTACTACAGAAGAAATTATCTGTGTCATACTCTGCTGTAATGACATTGATACAGTATCTACATCATTAGTAATACGGCTAAGGATTTCACCATGTGTAACAGTATCATAATATCTTAGTGGAAGTTTTGACATTTTGAAAGAAATTTGCTGTCTTAGCTTATATGTGATTTTTTGTGAAACTCCTGAAATAATAAATCCCTGTATAAAACTGAAAATCGCACTTATTATAAAGAGTCCAATTAATATAAACGCAAGTTTTTTCAGATAATCAAAATCAATATTAATTGCTGATTGTGTCGTAAATGCTTTCATACTGCTTTTTGCAATACTTGTTGTTGCATTACCTAATATCTTTGGGCAGACAATTGCAAAGACAGTTGATAGAATAGCGAAAACTATAACGAAAATCAAAGATATTCTGAAGTCTTTAAAATATTTTAATAGCTTTTTGAATGTACCTTTAAAATCCTTAGCTTTTCCACCGGCACTCATCATCCCACCCATAGGACCGCCGCCCATAGGGCCCATTTTACGAGGTTTATTCTGTGAAGACATTATTCTAATTCCTCCTTTGAAAGCTGTGAAGAGGCAATTTCCTTATAAACTTCACAAGATTGTAATAATTCTTTATGTGTGCCTTTTCCTACAATAACACCGTCATCAAGAACAATAATCTGATTTGCATTCATTATTGTTGAAACTCGTTGTGCAACAATAAAGGTTATTGAATTTTCAGTGTAAGGCTTTAAAGCTTCTCTTAATGCATGGTCTGTTTTAAAATCAAGAGCAGAAAAGCTGTCATCAAAAATGTATATATCAGGTTGCTTTATCAATGCACGTGCAATGGAAAGTCTTTGCTTTTGTCCGCCAGAAACATTAGTACCACCTTGAGAAATTTCAGAATTATAACCATCTTCTTTTTCAAGTATAAACTGCTCGCTCTGAGAAATTTGTGACGCTATCTTGATTTCTTCTTCAGTAGCGTCTTCTTTTCCAAGTTTAAGGTTGCTTTCAATGGTACCAGTGAACAATACAGCTTTTTGTGGAACATAACCTATCATGTCGTGAAGGTAATTTAGGTCGTAATCTTTAACGTTTCTTCCATTAATAAGTATTTCACCATTAGTTACATCGTAAAAACGAGGAATTAGGTTTATAAGAGTTGATTTACCACATCCTGTACTTCCGATTATTGCTGTTATTTGACCTTTTTTTGCTTCAAAATTAATTCTATCAAGGATCTTTTCAGTAGCATCAGGATAAGAGAATGAAACATTATTAAATTTGATTGAACTTTCAAATTCTTTTGTTGCTTCTTGTGAACCGGAATAAGCTACTTCATTATTTTTAATTGTTGTTTCTGTACCAAGAACTTCTTTTATTCTTTTCCAGGATACAATTGCTCTTGGGAGAATAATAGAAATCATTGAAATCATAATAAACGAGAACATAACCTGCATTGAGTAAGAGATAAATGCCATTATGTTTCCTATCTGAAGGCCGTCAATTCCGATGTTTTTTGCACCAAACCATACTATAGCAAGCTGGGTAAAGTTTAAGATTAACATTGTTATAGGCATTAATAGAACCATATATCTGTTAAGTGTTATGTTTGTTTTAGTTAGTGTTATATTTGCATCATCAAACTTGTTTTCCTCAAGTTTTTCATTTCTGAATGCTCTGATTACTCTCATACCGGTAAGATTTTCTCTTGATACCTTATTAAGACGGTCAACGTATGATTGAACTTTCTTAAAAATTGGAACAAGTACAAGCATAAATGAGAAAATAATAATAAGTGCTAAAGGTATTGAAACTGCAAGAATCCAACTTAGATCTTTTGAAGTTTTAATAGCTTTATAGATTCCTCCGACTGCCATAATTGGAGCAGCTGTAACCATTCTTAATGCCATAAAAATAAACATTTGAACCTGCTGAATATCATTTGTGTTTCTTGTTATTAATGAAGCGGTAGAGAACTTATCAAATTCTCTGAAAGAATAACTTTCAACCTGTTCAAATACATCTGATCTGAGGTTTCTTGATATTCCAGCAGCAATTCTTGCAGCAAAAAAGCTTGCAAATATCGTTGCTGCAACTCCTATAAGAGAAACTAGAATCATTTCTAAACCTGTAGACCAAATAATATCCATTTTTTGTTTTGCAATACCGTCATTAACAATTTTCATCATATATTCAGGCAAAGCAAGATCTGTCATTACCTGAATATATATAAAAATTATCGTACAGATGGAACCAGGTATGAAACTTAAATATTTTGATTTTTTTTGCATATGTGTTCCTTTCTAATCTTTTGTAAAGAAATTGTTTGCTTTATTAATAAGCTCAATTAATTTTTCGGTATCCTCCTCTCCAAGATAGCTAGTAAGGCTAAGTAATGAAGACTTGACATTTTGATGATACAAATCATGTAGCTTTTTTGCTTCTTCTGTAATTGTAAGAAGCAACATTCTCCTGTCTTCATTTGATAATTTTCTTTGTATTAGATTTTTTTGTTCAAGCGTATTAAGAATAGCGGTCAACGCGGATTTTGACAAACTGAGTTCATCACATATCATTGATGGGGTAACAAATCCTTTTGTTTTATTTGTATGAGCAATCGAAATCATTACCATCATCTGTGAAGGCTTAATATCTTTGATAAACTTTTTGGGCTTCATTAAGCAAAATAATTTTGACATTGATTGAGCAAGTTCATATGCTTTGTCATCCTCAGTGCGCATTCTGTTCCTCCTTTATAAAATTAGTTCAAATATTGAACTGTTTCATTTATGTATTATACACAATTGAAAAGAAAAATTCTATGTTAAATATATATAAACATTGCTATTTAAAATAAAAAAAGTTGAATAATTTCACAAAACAGATTATAATAAAAAGTGATTTTAAAAACGGAGGACAAATATGAATTGGGTGCAAGTGAATATTTTTACTACTACTGAAGGAGTTGACGCTGTAAGCGGAAGCCTTATGATGCTCGGAATTACAGGCTTTGTTATAAAGGATTCTAATGATTTTAAAGAATTTTTAAATAACAAGACTGGGAACTGGGATTATATTGATGATGACCTTATCGGTCTAAAGGAATGTGAAACAACAGTTACAGTATATCTTGCTGAAAATGAGCAGGGTGCAAGAACTCTTGATGAAATTAAAGAAGAACTCAAGGCAATAAAACAAAGAGATAAAGATAAAAAATTCGGGAGACTGGAATACGAAGTTGTCAATGTTTGTGAATCTGACTGGGCAAACAATTGGAAAAAGTACTTCAAGCCTTTATCAATAGGAAACAAGCTTTTAATAAAGCCATCTTGGGAAAATGTTGAGGATGCCGGAGATAGAAAAATTCTTGAAATTGACCCTGCTTCAAGTTTTGGTACAGGTCAGCACAATACAACTCAATTATGTCTTGAATTGCTTGAAAAATATATGCATAATAATGACAGAATTCTTGATTTAGGCTGCGGAAGTGGAATACTTTCAATCGGTGGAATACTCCTGGGTGCAAATAATGCTATCGCTGTTGATATTGAAGAACATGCAGCAGTAACTGCCCTCGAAAATGCTGTTAAGAATAATATTTCTTCTGAAAAGTATATCACATACTGTGGAAATATTATTGAAGATAAATCATTAGTTGATAAGATAGGCTCGGGGTTTGACGTTATTTGTGCAAATATTGTAGCTGATGTTCTTATTGGAATGAAAGATATTTTTAGAGGTTTTATCAATGAAAATGGAATTCTTATTATATCTGGAATTATTTCTTTCAGAAAAGATGAAGTAATCGAGGCAATAACAGAACAGGGCTTTGAAGTTCTTGAAGTTCATGAAAAAGATGATTGGGTTGCAATTGCTTTAAAAGCATAATTAGGATAGTTTGCAATTCTTATGAATTCAATGTATAATTATTGCATAATTATGATTTCTAAACAAAGCAATCTTATATAACTTTTAATATACAAAAAAATTATACAGGGGTAATTATGGCTAAAAAAACTTCTTATGGTAATGAGGCAATTGTTTCACTTAAGGGTGCAGATCGTGTAAGAAAGCGCCCTGCAGTAATTTTCGGCTCTGACGGAATTGAGGGCTGTAAACACTCTATTTTTGAGATTTTATCAAACTCAATCGACGAAGCAAGAGACGGTCATGGAACAGAAATAATTATTACTAAATTCAACGATAATGTTATTGAAGTTGAGGACTTTGGTAGAGGATGTCCTGTCGACTTCAATAAGGCAGAAAATTGTTATAACTGGGAACTTGTTTATTGTGAGCTTTATGCCGGAGGTAAGTATCAGAATAACTCTGGCGAAAACTATGAGTTTTCACTTGGATTGAATGGACTTGGTGCTTGTGCAACACAGTATGCATCTGAATTTATGGATGTTGAGATTTATCGTGATGGATACAAGTATAACCTTCACTTTGAACATGGTGAGAATGTTGGCGGACTTCAAAAGGAAGAAACACGATTAAAGAAAACAGGAACTAAAACGCGTTGGCGTCCTGACCTTGAAGTTTTTACTGATATTTCTATAGAAAAGGAATATTTTCTTGATATTCTAAAAAAACAGGCTGTTGTAAACCCTAACATTAAATTCATATTCAGGTATCAGGATGAGATAGGCAACTTTGACGAAACTGTATTTTTATACGAAAATGGTATCAGCGATTATGTTGCTGAAATTGTTGGTAGCGAGAATCTTACTTCAATTCAGACATGGTCAGCAGAACGAAAGGGAAAGGATAGAGAGGACAAACCAGAATATAAGGTTAAGCTAAATGTATCTGTTACTTTTTCAAACAAAGTTAAATTTGCTGAATACTATCATAACTCAAGCTTTCTTGAATATGGCGGTTCTCCTGAAAAGGCAGTTAGACAGGCTTTTGTGTCACAGATTGATTCTTATTTAAAGCAGAATAACAAGTATCTAAAAAACGAATCAAAGATTGCTTTTGTTGATGTTGAGGATTGTCTTGTGATAGTGTCGTCATCTTTCTCAACACAGACTTCATATGAAAATCAGACAAAAAAAGCTATCACTAATAAATTTATATATGATGCTATGACAGAATTTTTAAAGCATCAGCTTGAAGTGTATTTTATTGAGAATCCTGATGAGGCAATAAAAATTGCAGAGCAGGTTCTTATAAACAAGCGTAGCCGTGAGAATGCAGAAAAAACTCGTTTAAATCTTAAGAAAAAGCTTGCAGGAACAATTGATTTATCAAATATGGTTCAGAAGTTTGTTGATTGCAGAACAAAGGACTTAATGAGACGTGAGCTTTACATTGTTGAGGGCGATTCAGCTCTTGGTGCTGTTAAGCTTGCAAGAGATGCTGAATTTCAGGCAATTATGCCAGTAAGAGGTAAAATTCTTAACTGTCTGAAAGCAGATTATGATAAGATATTCAAGAGTGAAATTATCACAGACTTATTGAAGGTTCTCGGCTGTGGAGTTGAAGTGAAATCAAAAGCAAATAAAGATCTTTCAACATTCAACATTGATAACCTAAAATGGCATAAGATTATTATTTGTACCGATGCTGATGTCGATGGTTTCCAAATCAGAACTCTAATTCTTACAATGCTTTATAGACTCACACCAACATTAATAGAACAAGGCTATGCTTATATTGCAGAATCACCTTTATTTGAAATAACCACTAAGGATAAGACATATTTTGCCTATAATGAAAAGGAAAAAACAAATATTCTAGATATAATAAAAGATCAGAAATATACTCTTCAGCGTTCAAAAGGACTTGGTGAGAATGAACCTGATATGATGTCATTGACTACAATGAATCCAGAAACAAGACGATTAATCAAGGTAACTGCAGATGATGCACTTGCAACATCAAATATGTTTGATATGTTGCTTGGTGATAATCTTCAAGGAAGAAAAGATTTTATATCAGAATTTGGGCACGATTATCTGGAGCTTGCTGATATTTCATAACAATACTAACAAGGAGTGGCAAAATGTCAAAGAAAAAATCAGAGCCAGCAAAATCTGAGATGTCAAATGCATATATTGAGGGAGCAGGTACAATAGTTGAAGAGAAGATAACTGATACCCTAGAAAAGAACTATATGCCTTATGCAATGAGCGTAATAGTATCACGTGCTTTTCCTGAAATTGATGGCTTTAAGCCTTCTCACAGAAAGCTATTATATACAATGTATAAAATGGGACTGCTCACTGGTGCAAAGACTAAGTCGGCGAATGTTGTCGGTCAGACTATGCGTCTTAATCCTCACGGTGATCAGGCAATTTATGAAACAATGGTAAGGCTAACACGTGGAAATGAAGCGTTGCTTCATCCTTATGTCGATTCAAAGGGTAATTTCGGCAAATCCTATTCACGAGATATGGCTTATGCAGCTTCAAGATATACCGAAGTAAAGCTTGATGCTTTATGTAACGAGCTTTTTAGGGATATTGATAAGGATACAGTTGATTTTTCACCAAACTACGATAATACAACAACTGAGCCAAATCTTTTCCCTGCAACTTTCCCATCTATTCTTGTAAACGCAAATGTAGGAATAGGCGTATCAATGGCAAGTTCAGTTTGTCCGTTCAATCTTGCTGAGCTATGTGAAACTACAATAGCACTTATCAGAAATCCAGATCACGATATTATTTCTACATTAAAAGGTCCTGATTTCCCAGGTGGTGGATTTATAATTTATGATGAGGCTGAATTGCTCAATGTATATAAGTCTGGTAGAGGTTCTATAAAAGTACGCTCAAGATATAACTATGATAAATCGGAAAATTGTCTTGAAATTACTGAAATTCCACCAACAACAACGGTTGAAGCAATTATTGAAAAGATTATTACTCTTATTAAAGCAGGAAAAATAAGAGAAATATCATACATTCGTGATGAAACTGATAAATCAGGTTTGAAAATTGCAATAGATTTAAAGAGGGGAACAGATCCTGATAAGTTAATGCAAAAGCTATTCAGACTTACGCCACTCCAGGATAATTTCTCATGTAACTTTAACATTCTTATCAATGGATATCCAAAGGTGTTGGGTGTTAGATATATTCTTTTTGAGTGGATAGACTTTAGAATTGAATGTGTAAAGAGAAGAATAAAATATGAATTAAAGAAGAAGAAAGAAAAACTACACCTCTTAAAAGGTCTTGCAAAAATTCTTCTTGATATCGATAAGGCAGTAAAAACTATTAGAGAAACCGAAGAGGAAAGTGAAGTTGTTCCAAATCTCATGATTGGATTCTCAATTGATGAAATTCAGGCTGAATATGTTGCTGAGATAAAGCTACGTCATTTAAATAGAGAATACATCCTTAAGAGAACAAATGAAACTGATCAGCTTGAAAAGGATATTGCTGAAATGCTTGAAATTCTTGATAGTGAAAGAAAACAAAAGAATATTATAATTAACGAGCTTAAAGAAGTAATTACTAAGTATGCAAAGCCAAGAAAGTCAATGTTTGTTTATCCTGAGGATGAAGAAGAGAATGATGTTATCGAGGAAGTGCCTGATTATCCTGTTAATATATTCTTTTCAAGAAGTGGATATTTTAAGAAAATTACTCCCCAATCATTAAGAATGAGTAATGAGCAGAAATTAAAAGATGGCGATGTTATGCAAATTGAAATTGAATCTACCAACAAAGCCGAATTACTTTTCTTTACTGATAAGGCACAGGTATATAAGACAAAGGCAAGTTCTTTCGATGATACAAAAGCAAGTTTACTCGGCGATTATATTCCTGCAAAACTTGGCTTTGAAGATGAAGAAAATGTAACTTCAATGATTGTCACAACTGACTACTCTGGTTATATAGTATTTGTTTTTGAAAACGGAAAGGTTGCGAAGGTTCCGCTTTCAGCCTATGAAACAAAAACTAACCGCAAGAAACTTTCAAATGCATATTCCAGCAAATCAAAGCTTATTGATATATTTTATATTAAGGAGCATGCTGATATTATGCTTCGTTCCACTAATGGAAGAATGATAATATTTAATACTGCATTGCTTTTACCAAAGTCGACACGTGATACAATAGGAGTTCAGACAATGACATTAAAATCAAAATCAACAGTGGACAAAGCATTTATTGTCAGCGAAGAAACTATGCAGGAATTATCAAAATTCACAATAAAATCTATCCCTGTAGCCGGTTCATTTGCAAAAGATATTGAGGATCCCGATCAGATTCATTTCTAAAAAATATCAAGCCTTCATATTTTATGAAGGCTTTTATTGAAATTTTAAGAATAATATGTTATAATATTTTAGATTTTACTTATTAAAAATAAATTTTAGGTGATAATATGAAAAAAATATTAGCGTTATTTTTGTCGGTAGCTTTATGCGTTACTGCTTTATCTGCTTGTGGTAATAAAAAGAAATCTACAAAGAAAAAGCCCGATTCAAGTTCTTCATCATTAGCTTCCAGCTCTGAAGCAGAGAAAGATTTACAAGGAGTAAATTTTCTGACTGGTGAACCTTTAGAGCTTGTCAATAATAATCGACCTGTTGCTGTAATGATAAATAACATTAAAACAGCTTTACCGCAGTATGGCATTGGGGCTGCTGATATTATTTATGAGGTGCCAGTAGAGGGTGGCATTACAAGAATGATGGCTGTATATAATGACTATACGAAAGTTCCTCGTGTGTGCTCTATCAGAAGCTGTAGGTATTATTATCCTGTTCTTGCATTAGGAATGGATGCTGTTTATGTACATTGGGGTATGGACCCATCAATAGCAAAAGAAACTTTAAACAGACTTGGAATCAATCGCTTAGACGGTTCAACAATTGGTTCACAGTATTTTGGACG
>JAEWZG010000144.1 GCA_023395435.1 Bacillota bacterium | reverse complement strand
CGCTTATTTCAACTTGTCCATGGAGAGGTTTGCCACCGCGAATATATAATTTTTCCAAATAATTCACTCTCCCATTAAATATCTTTATTATTATAACACACTTTATTATAAATTAAAAGCTTTTTCGCATTAAAATAATTAGTTATTATCACAAAAATTAACAAATATATGCCTAAATAATTGTTGGCAATATATGGATAAATAATCAAACTTAGAAAAAAACAGCCTCTTTTTATTTCAAGAGACTGTTTAACATATTTTATATTATTCACCGTAAGTTGAGAGAGTAATTTTATTGATTTTTATTGCCTCTTTTGGAGCGCCACTTTTTTTCTCAGTATCTGCATCGAATATTTTCTCGTATGAATCCATACCCTCATAAACCTGTGCGAAGATAGTTATATTATATGGCAAATTAGGCACGCCACCTTTATCTAAAAATGCATCAACTATTTCTTTATTTGCTTTTTTCTTTTCTACCATCTCATTAAGTTGAGCCTTTAGCTTATCATCAAAATTTAATGAATTTATACCCAAAATAAATGTTCCGCTACCCTTTGAATCTACACCTGTCGAAACAATAGCACCCTTTATAGGCCAAAGGTTTTTGCTTCTTTCAATATCAATGCTTTTATGTTCAATATCATATAAATCCTGGTCAAAACCTTCTTTATTCTTATTTTTAGCATCTAATACGAAACCATCCTGTTTTTTAGTTCCACCCTGAAAGTATTGAGAAACATTAGCATTATCTTTTGCTATCTTATAGATATATGTTCCGTCATAGTAGCCGTCATTAACAAGCTTGATAAAATGTTCAACAGTTTTTGGTGCTTCCTTCTCATACAATACGATTTTGAATGTGCCTTCTGTTGTATCAACAGTTGCAATTTTCTGTCCCTTTTCTGGAGTTTTGAGCTGAATAAGATCAACATCCTTTGAATTTATTTCCTCAGGGAATTTATATCCCTTATTTGCAAAAAAGAACAATCCGAATACTACAACAAGCAATATAATTCCTATAATCAACAGTTTTGATAATCCTTTATTTCTCATAATTCACCTTCCATTATTTCTTTTTAATTGTTGTTCCCTGTCGTGTTTCCTCAAGAACATAACCCATATCAGCAATCTTATTTCTCAATTCATCTGCAAGGGCAAAGTCCTTATTTTTTCTTGCCTGTGTTCTTTCATTTACAAGATTCATTACTTCCTGAGGGATTTCCTCATCTTGAGAAGCAGAGTCTAGCTTATAAGCAGTATTAATAAGGCTCAGAGAAAGCACCTTATCAAACTCATTAATAAGTGCAAGTTTTGTTTTTGCGTTTATATTTGCTTTTAAAACATCATAAAGTGCTGTAATTGCAAGTGATGTGTTTAAATCATTATCAAGAGCTTCTTTAAATTGTGCTCTGTAATTATTAAAGTCGTCTTTGCTGAGTTCTCCACTTTCTTCTTTAAGAATAGAAGAAATCTTTGAAATGATTTTATTGAAAGCAGTTACTGCATTATCAAGGTTTTCATATGTGAATACCAATGATTTTCTGTAATGTGATTGCAGGCAGAAGAAGCGATAAACAAGTGGATTGTAACCCTTTGATTCAAGAAGAGAAACAGTAAGGAATTCTCCTTTTGATTTGCTCATCTTACCGCTGTTTGTGTTAAGGTGATGAATGTGGAACCAGTAGTTACACCATTTATGTCCGAGATATGCTTCACTCTGTGCAATTTCATTTGTGTGATGAGGGAAAGCATTATCAATACCTCCACAATGTATATCAACATATTCACCAAGATTTTTCATGCTTATACAGGAACATTCAATGTGCCAGCCAGGATATCCGATGCCCCAAGGGCTTTCCCATTTCAATTCCTGATCGTCAAACTTTGATTTTGTGAACCAAAGTACAAAGTCAGCCTTATTCCTCTTATTTGAATCTTCCTCAACGCCTTCTCTTACACCAATTGCAAGATCTTCCTCCTTGAAGTTATGAAAAGCATAATAATCATCAAGCTTTGAAGTGTCAAAATAGATATTCCCACCAGCTTCATAAGCATAGCCTTTTTCTATGAGAGATGATATGACTTTTATAAATTCATCAATGCAGGATGTCGCAGGTTCAACTACCTCAGGTGTTTTGATGTTAAGCTTTCTGCAATCTTCAAAAAAAGCGTCCGTATAGAATTTCGCAATTTCCATGACAGTTTTATGCTCTCTTTTTGCTCCCTTAAGCATCTTGTCATCACCAGTATCACCATCACTTGAAAGATGGCCGACGTCTGTAATATTCATTACTCTTGTTACGTCATATCCGCTAAAACGTATATGCTTTTCAAGCACGTCCTCCATGAGATAGCTTCGCAGGTTGCCAATATGAGCATAATGATAAACTGTTGGCCCACAGGTGTACATTGAAACCTTATTGCCAAAGCGAGGAACAAACTCTTCCTTTTCTCGTGTAAGCGTATTGTAAATTTTCATATTATCCCCCTGAAATAAGATGGGCAGAATCCTCTGCCCTTTATATTATTTGTTAAGATTATTTATCTGTTTCTCAAGCTTTTCTATTCTCATAAGATGCTTGCATAATTCCTGTGAAACTGGGTCTGGAATATGGATCTGGTCACAGTCGCATACTTTTACTCCGTCACGCTTGACAACTCTGGCAGGAACACCCACAGCTGTTGTATTTGGTGGAACTTCTGTCAGAACAACTGCATTTGATGCAATTTTTGCATTATCTCCAACCTTGAAAGGTCCGAGAACCTTTGCACCAGCACCAACCATAACATTGTTGCCGAGTGTAGGGTGGCGCTTACCGTGTTCCTTACCCGTACCGCCGAGTGTTACACCCTGATAAATAAGGCAGTTGTCGCCGATTTCAGTAGTTTCGCCGATTACTACACCCATTCCATGGTCAATGAATAGACCTTTACCTATTTTTGCGCCAGGATGAATTTCTATACCAGTAAAAAATCTTGCAACCTGTGAAACTATTCTTGCAACAGTAAATAACTTCTTCTGATAAAGCATGTGAGATAATCTATAAGCCATTACTGCGTGAAGTCCTGAGTATGTGAGGACTATTTCAAATGAACTTCTTGCTGCAGGGTCACGTTCTTTAATCAGTGCTATATCTTCTTTAATAATATTAAACATATTTTGCCCCCCTAAAATGAAAAATCCCCCTTGAGAATAAACTCAAGGAGGCAGTTAGCTTTAAACTACGGTTCCACTCCGATTTGTAACTCAAGGCTCTTAACGTGAGCATACGCAGACAGATACTTAATAATAATGTTCCCCGTCTGTGCTGGCAGGCGCACTTCGTATAATTCTTCATATGCCACTTTCACCTTACTGGCATTCTCTGAAATGAAGTTTATTATATTACTCTACCTGTTACGCATTTTATTCATTATATGATATACTACCATAAACCTTTACAAAAATCAAGTATTACTTAGTTGGATCAATTTCTGTTCTGTATTGCCATAGATACTGAATTCCTGAAATAGCAGTAAGAGCTGTCGCAATCCATATAAGAATATTACCAACAAGAATAATATCAAATGAAATATCAATAACCTTAGCAAGTCCCTGTATAAATAGAATTGCAACAATAGCCACCATTGTAAAGGCTGTTTTCAGCTTTCCCATCATACCAGCTGCAATAACCTTTCCGCCTTCTTTATTTGCAACAAGACGAAGAGAAGTAACCATAAATTCTCTTGCAAGAATAACAATAACAGCAATGCTTGGTGCCAATCCAATTTCAATGAAAGCAACAAGTGCTGACATTACAAGAACCTTATCAGCAAGAGGGTCTAAAAACTTGCCGAAATTTGTTACAAGATTGTTTTTTCTTGCAATGTGTCCATCAAGAGCGTCTGTTATTGATGCTCCTGCAAAAATTGCAAGGGCATAAAAATAGTTACCTGGGATTTTTTCTATAAAAAGAAAAACTAAAAACAAAGGTATTAATATAACTCTTAAAATCGTCAATTTATTCGGTAAATTCATCTATTACTGCTCCAATCAAATCATAATCCATTGTACTATCAATGCTTACTTTAACAAAATCACCTATTGTTAGCTTCTTTTCACTTGTAAAAAATATCTTTCCGTCGATTTCAGGTGCTTCAGCA
Source organism: Bacillota bacterium (assembly GCA_023395435.1). GTDB lineage: Bacteria > Bacillota > Clostridia > Oscillospirales > Ruminococcaceae > SZUA-444. The sequence goes on along the minus strand of JAEWZG010000144.1, from coordinate 16,070 downwards.
TAGCTTCTTCCGAAGAAGCATTCTGCGTATCTGTCAAAACCTTCAACAACAACCTCAATAGTTTTACCAATTAACTTTTCATTATTCTCATCAGAAATTCTCATTTGTTCGTCCATAATAATGTCTGCACGATGTTCACGGACTTTTAGCTCAATCTGATTAGGGAAGGTTGCTGCCGGTGTACCTTCTTCAGCAGAATATGCAAAACAACCAAGTCTGTCAAATTTCATTTCAGAAATAAAATTGCAAAGCTGTTCAAACTGCTCTTGCGTTTCACCAGGGAAGCCTGTGATCAATGTTGTACGGATAATCATTCCGTCAATTCTGTCACGAAGCTTCTTTATTAATGCTCTGAGGCTTTCCTCATCGCCTTTTCTATTCATACTCTTGAGTATTTCAGCATTGCAATGTTGGATAGGAATATCAAGATATTTTACAATCTTATCTTCACTTGCTATAACATCAATAAGTTCATCTGTGATACGCTCAGGATAGCAATATAATGTCCTTATCCACTTAATTCCGTCAATCTGTGCAAGTTCTTTCCAGAGTGAAGGTAATTCAGATTTTCCGTATAAATCCTCACCGTATCGGGTTGTATCCTGTGCAACAAGAATAACTTCCTTTACTCCATTCTTAGCAAGCCATTTTGCTTCATCAATAATATGCTCTTTTGTACGACTTCTGAATTTTCCTCTTATTGAAGGAATAGCACAATAAGTACAGCAGTTGTCGCAGCCTTCAGCGATTTTTAAATAAGCATAGAATGGTTGTGTTGATACAATTCTTTTTGCATCAATATCAAGATTGCACTTTTCACCGTATTTTTCTATTTGGCGCCCCTCAAGCGTTGATTTTATTACTTCTGTAATATCAGCATTACAGCCAATACCAACAACAGCACTTGCTTCAGGAATTTCTTTTAAAATTTCTTCCTTGTATCTTTCAGCAAGGCAGCCTGTGATAATAACGCTTTTTATTCTTCCCTCATTTTTAAGTGTGCAGAATTCAAGAATTGTGTCGATAGATTCCTGCTTTGCAGATTCAATAAATCCACAGGTATTTATCAATACAACATCAGCAAGAGCAGCATCAGCTTTTATTTCAAAGCCGTCTTCTCTAAGCTTGTACAAAATCTGTTCGGCATCAACCTGATTTTTTGGGCATCCAAGTGATACCATTCCAACTTTAATCGCCATTAAACTCAACCTCATCCATAAAATCTTTTATAACTGCTTTTACATCAGAATATGAATATCCATATCTGACAAGAGCGTTAAAAACCTTCTGCACGCCCTTCTGATCAACAAGATAACGTACATATTTTTTCTCAACTAATTCTTTGAGTCTATCAGTAGTATCTTCGTCATATTCATCAAGAAGTTCATTGATAATATCCTTATCAATGCCTTTTTTGAACATTTCAGCCTTTGCTTTGTACTTCCCTGATTTTTTAACCTCAAAAAGATACCTTGCATAGCGCTGGGCATACTTCCTATCGTCAATTACTCCGATTTCACATAATTTATCCATTACAGTCTTGCATATTTCAGGAGTGTAATTCTTCCGTAGCTTATCGTAAAGCTCCTTATATGAATGGTCGCGGTAATCAAGAAGATACAATGCGCGCTCTTTTGCTTTTCTATAATCATTCTGAAAAACAACTTCTTCAAGGGCAGGTTGTGGAATAGTCATATCAGCTTTGAGATGAAATTCTGAAATAATTGAAGAATGAAGATAAATGTTATCTTCATTCTCAATTTCTACACAATAAGTACTCCCTTTGTATTTTTCTATGCTTAATATTTTCTTTAGCTCTGACATTATTCTACTTCTTCAGCTGGTGCAAATTCTTCAAAATCGTCTTCAGCGTCAATCTGTATGCTTACCTGCTTTGCTGATTTCTTTTCAGGTGTTTTCTTTGTAATCTTTTCTTCTTCAGGTTCAACTTCTTTGCCGGCTAAAGCTGCACGGATTTTTGCTTCAATTTCCTCAGCAATATCAGGATTGTCCTTTAAGAATTTCTTTGCATTGTCACGACCCTGTCCAAGCTTCATATCATTGTAGCTGTACCATGCTCCACCCTTCTGAACGAAACCAAGGTCAACACCAACATCAACAAGCTCACCTTCGTGGGAAATACCCGTACCATACATAATATCAAATTCGCACTCCTTGAATGGAGGTGCAACTTTATTTTTTACGACCTTGCATCTTGTTCTGTTACCTATAATATCAGTTCCGTTCTTCAAAGCCTCACCGCGTCTTACTTCCATTCTTACAGAAGCATAGAACTTTAAAGCACGACCACCTGGTGTTGTTTCAGGATTGCCATAAATAACACCTATTTTTTCACGAACCTGATTAATAAAGATTGCTACACAGTTTGATTTAGAAATTGAGGATGTAAGCTTTCTTAAAGCCTGTGACATAAGTCTTGCAAGCTGACCTACATGATTATCACCCATTTCGCCATCAATTTCAGCTTTTGTTGTCATAGCAGCTACAGAGTCAACAACTATTACATCAATAGCGCCTGAACGTACAAGAGCTTCGGCAATTTCGAGAGCCTGTTCACCAGAGTCTGGCTGTGAAACGAGAAGGCTGTCAATATCAACACCAAGATTTTTTGCATAAACAGGATCAAGAGCATGCTCAACGTCGATGAATGCAACATCGCCGCCACGCTTCTGAGCCTCTGCGATAATCTGTAAGGAAACTGTTGTTTTACCTGAACTTTCAGGCCCATAAATCTCAACAATACGCCCACGAGGGACTCCACCGATACCAAGAGCAGCATCAAGAGCAAGTGACCCTGTTGGTATGCAATCTACCTTCAGGGCAGCAGACTGACCAAGCTTCATTACTGCTCCTGCACCAAACTGCTTCTCAATCTGTGCTATTGCTGTTTCTATTGCTTTTTTCTTGTCATCACTTGAAAGTGGTCCGTCATTTCTTTTTTTGATCTCTGCAATTTTCTTTTTATCTGATGCCATATATAATCCTCCTGATATGTATTTTTATATTAATAGCTATTTTTTCCGTCCTTTAACAACTCTGATTATACCACACAAGTCCTCTTTAAAGCAAATATCATCAAAGCCGTTTTCTATTAGTATTTCTTTAATCTGCTCATGTTGATTTATTCCGCATTCAAAGGCAAGCATGCCGTTTTCCTTAAGTTTGTTCTTCCATAAAGCTGTTATTGCTCTATAAAAATGAAGCCCATCATCGCCACCGGCAAGTGCCATTTCAGGCTCAAAAGTAACTTCCTTCTGAAGACAGCTCATATCCTGTGGAGTAAGATAAGGTGGGTTTGATACTATCATATCAGCCTGTGGGAGATTGTCAAGAGTCTTTGAGTCGCAAACATTACCCTTAATCAGCTTGACAAATGAATTGTTTTCGTTGATGTTCTTTTGAAGATAAGGAATTGCCATATCTGAAAGCTCAACAGCAAAAACCTTTGAGCCCTTGCACATTTTTTCTATTGAGATTGCGATACATCCACTACCACTACAAAGGTCAACTACAACAGGTTCTTCAAAATTTTTCAAGCTTTCAAGTGCTGATTCAACGAGAGTTTCAGTATCCTGGCGTGGAATCAAAACACCCTCGCCGACCTTGAAATTAAAAGAATAGAATTCCCATTCACCGAGAATGTACTGCAATGGCTCGCCTGATTTCCTCCTGTTGACATAGCCATTTACTTCTTCAATAATGCAATTGTCAAGAGGTATATTTTCTTTTATTGGCAGCTCATGCTTTTTAATTCCTGTTGCTTTTTCTATTATATAGAATGCCTCCTGACTGTAATTTTCTATGCCAGTCATTTTAAGTATTGCTTTTGCGTTGTTGTATAATGTGCCTACGGTCATTATTACCATCTATCTTCCTCTTTATCTTCTGGGATTACTCTTTCCATTGCGGCAATAGCGACTTCAATCTGCTTCTCATTTGGCTCACGTGTTGTAAGTCTCTGAAGTGCAAGACCTGGAGCTGAAATTATTTTTGTAAACGGATTTGAATATCTGCCTGCAAGCTTAATTATCTCATAAGCTATTCCCATAACTAATGGTAAAAGCAAGAGCTTGAGAATCATTCTCTTTAATCTTGATGACCAGGTTACTACTGAAAACACAAGTATGCTAACAATAAGTACAATTATTATAAAACTTGTTCCACAACGCGGATGAAAACGTGAATGTTTTTTTATGTTATCAACAGTAAGCTCCTCACCAGACTCATAGCAGGTGATGGTTTTATGCTCAGCACCGTGATATTCATAGGTTGTCTGAATGTCTTTAAGCTTAGAAGTTAGCCACAGATAGACGATAAAAATTGCAATTTTTATTCCACCCTCAATAAGTGTAAGAAGGAAGTTACTTTCAATATAGTTATCAAAGAATTTTACGATAAAAGTTGGTATAAATACAAATAATCCAATAGCAAGAATCACGCCAATTATGGTAGCAATTGTAGTAAGAATAGGCATCATCTTGTTGCCAAGTTTTTTTTCAAGCCACGCCTCAAACTTTGAAGGCTCTTCCTCATCATCTACCATCTGCTTATCAGCAGATTTGCTTATGCATTTATATCCCTCAACAAGTGTATCAACAAAGTTAAATACGCCTCTTACAAAAGGTGTCTTTTTATACCATGGACGGTTCTTACCATTATTGATTTCCCATTCTTCAACATCAATTTCACCACTTGGAAGTCGACATGCCATTGCTGATTTATCAATTCCTCTCATCATAATTCCTTCAATGAGAGCCTGACCACCTATCTTGGATTTAAATTTGCATTTATCTTCGGTATTCTTATTTGCCATTTATTATTCCTTTCTTCTTTTAAAAGAAGCTTATTCCTGTTCAGGTTCGGTCTTTTTAACAATAGCAGGTAAAGTTATTGTTACTGTTGTGCCCACGTTTTCCTTACTTGTAATTGTCAGTGTACCACCGTGCATATTGACAATTTCATCAGCAACTGCAAGTCCTATTCCAGAACCACGTCTGCTGTGATTTGCCTTATAGAATTTTGTCTTAACCTTTGATAAATCAGCATCACTTATTCCGCAACCGGTATCTGCAATAGTAATTACAATCATATTATCTTCTTCAGAAGCATCAATTGTGACAGTGTCGCCAGGATCTGAATATTTAATTGCATTATCAATAATATTAATGAAAACCTGTCTTAATCTATTCTTGTCACCATAAACAAATGGTAACATATCAGGCTCATAATATATAACATTTATTTTTTCACGATATGCTCTATCCTGATATACAAGTACTGCTTCACCAAGCTCCGCAAGGATATCCATGGTTGATTTCTGCAAAGTAAATCTTCCGTTTTGAATACGCGAGAAGTCAAGAAGCTCTTCGACCATTTGCGAAAGTCTTTCAGTTTCGCTTGTGATAACACGCATACCTTTTCTTATCATCTGCGGATCTTCAATTCCATTCAAAGTTTCGCTCCAGCCTTTTATCGCGGTCAAAGGTGTTCGAAGCTCATGTGAAACTGATGATATAAATTCATTCTTTACCGATTCTGCATTAGAAAGCTCATCCGCCATACTATTAATAATATCGCAAAGCTCACCGAGCTCGTCATCGTTTTTCTTCTTTATACGCTGAGAAAAATCACCTGTTGCAAACAGCCTTGCTGTTGAACCAATCTGCCTTACAGGGATAACGATTGATTTAACAAAATACAAACCAGACAAAATCATAAGCATTATAATCGCTACAAAAATAATTGTAATGATAAATACAAAACTGATAATCTGACTGTCGACCTCAGACATAGATGTGACAAGCTTTAACGCTTCGTACTTGCTTGTACCTGTGGCAGGGACAAGCACGCATATTGACATTACCTTTTCGCCGCTTTTAAGACGACTTATGTGATAACCATATCCGTTCGTGTTTTCCCTTGCCTGATGGTAATCCGTCATATCAATTACCTCATCAGGGGTGAAACCTGACGATGTTAGAGCAATATTTCCATCAATATTGATAGCCATAAGCTCCATACTATCCTTGTCAGAAAAGTTCTGAACATAATTCCTTAATTCTGTTGAAAAATTGGCCGACTGATCCTGTGAGGCTTTAAGCAGCATACTGTTAATCAGATTCAACTTTGAAGTCATATATTGCTTTGCTGAGTTGTAATAGTAATTCTGAACAGCAACACTGAACACAACTTCAATTATTATTAAAATAACAAGTATAATACCAAGGCTGTTTATTAACCAGCGTTGAGTTATGCTCCTTTTTGCCACCCCGAATCCTCCCCTCAGCGTTTATATTTATTAGTTATCTTGATTGCCTGCTTCCCACTTATAACCAAAACCCCATATTGTTAGTATGTATCGAGGATTTGAAGGCTCGTCCTCAATTTTCATTCTTATGCGTCGGATATTTACATCAACAATCTTATCATCACCATAATAGCTATCGCCCCATATCTGATTGAGGATGCTTTGCCTATCAAGAGCAATATTCTGATTTCTCAGAAAATACTCAATAATTTGATATTCAACCTGAGTTAGGTCAAGTGGTTCATCATTCTTGAATATTGTTCTGCTCTTTAAATTAAGAGTAAATGGACCTGATTTTAAAAACTGTATATCATCTTTTTTAGAATTTGTCATACAGACACGTCTATATATAGCATCAACTCTAGCAACCAGCTCAGACGGTGAAAATGGCTTTGTTATATAATCATCAGCACCAATCATAAGTCCGCTGACCTTGTCCATTTCCTGAGTTTTCGCTGATAGCATAATAATTCCGAGCTTACTGCTCCTCTCACGTAATTTTTTGCAAACCTGGAATCCATCAATTCCTGGCATCATTATATCGAGTAGTGCAACATCAAAATTACCGTTCATCTGATCAAAAACTTTTATAGCTTCTTCCCCACAGTTTACATCAACAACATCATAACCGGCTCGCTTAAGGTTGATAACAACGAATTCTCTGATTACGTCTTCATCCTCACAAACAAGTATCTTCTTCATATTGAATCTTCCCTTCTATCAATTATAAGATATGGAAACAATCGTTAATTTCTGAATCTGTCATTAGAAAATCTTTATTCTTGGAATTAACCTGTTTTATTAAATAATCCAACTGCCCCTGAGATTTAATAAGATAATAGCCCTTCGAGATGTATTCAGACGTCTTCTGATGAGTTGAAACTTTAATTCTCATAAGTTCAATCATATCATCCTTCAATTCACCATCATATTTATAAAATATTATTTCGTCAGAAATAGTGTCTGTTTTTATTGTTACTTTTCCAGCCCATCTATCAAGAATAACAAATGCATATGACTTGTTGATATTATAATAGCTATTATATTTATTGCTGAGAGTGCCATTAATGTCAAAAGTCTTCCATGCAGTATTGTATACAATTTCTTTTAATGGATCAGCCCCAATATATCCTGTAAATGGTGTTACAGTGGGGATTTCAATATTCCCGTCGTTATCAATATCCTTTGAAAAATATCCAGCCTGTCTTACTGTTTTTTCAGCAAAGGTATTATCTATAAATGGATTTTCCAGCTTGTTATCCTTAAAATAAATAACTTCGGTCTGGATATTTCCGTCACCCCTGACACTATCAATATAAAGTGCTTTTGTATTATCATCAAGCATTCCATTTTCCATATTTGCAAAGGAAACTGAATCATTTCGCATTTTTACGCTGTTTTGATTCAAAGTCACTCTGTCACCCTGAACATAGAACTTACACATATTGAATATTGGCGGTTCATTCCCACTTGGCTTGCTGATTGAAATTATTTCATTATACTTATCATTGTCAAGGTCGAGTATATCCATGATTGAATAAGTTTCCGTGTGGATATTTTCAAGAACGCCTTTGGAATATTTGTATACCTGCATTGTCTTATCGGTCTGATTTGTAATACCAAAGCCTACAGAAAGATATATCTGCTTCCCATTCCCAATTGGAGATACAATAACCTTGTCAACCTCTTCACCAGCCTGATGACTGTCGTATACTGACTGCCATTTCCCGTTAATCTGGTCAAGCACATTAATTCTTATTGTGCTTTCAGATGTTGATGTATTAATTCTTTTATAAAATACGATTGCTTCATCAGAAGGCTCATCATCAAGATTACATATAACAAAGGCAGAACGCTTTTCCCCATTATTCGGATATTTAAGCTGAATATTCTTTCCAACACTTTTAATAAGGGCATCGTGAATTTCAGTCTGCTCCTTGCTTAATTTCGGAGCATACAAAACTCCTTCAATCCCTATGCTAGTAAATGTACAGCCTGAAAGCAATGTTGCAAGCAGACATAAAGCTATAATAAGAGCTGCTTTGTTTTCCATACTTCCCCCGTCATTTAACTTCAAAATTCTAAAGAACATATATTCCTGCTCAATAGTTAATTTATTATAACACACAATTAAACGATTTTAAAGGTTTTTAAAATAAAATAAGGTGGATTTTATTCCACCTTATTTCTGTTATTACTAATTAAGCTTCGTTCCGCATCCCTGACAGAAAGCAGATGATGCAGGACATTCCTTTCCACAGCCTGGACATAATTTAGTATCATGAGCTGGAGCTGGTGCAGGTGCAATAGGATCCTCAGGTGCTTTTGTTCCGCAATTTGAGCAGAAAGCAACGCCTAAAGGAATTTCAGCCCCGCAGTTTGTGCAGACTTTTGTTTTCTTAAGAGCCTGAAGCTGCGCCTTTTCTTCCTTAATTTTCTCAAAGAGTGAAGCGATTTCATCAAAAGCTGCCTTAAATTCTTCTGTTGGGTTTTCCTTATGCTTCTGATAATAAATCCTGCCTATCTCAGTATATAAGGAATTAATTTTTCCCTCATCAGCGGCAATCTGTCTGTTGATACTGCTTGTATCAGCAATATCCCTTACTTTTGATGTTGCAGAAGATGCTACCGAGCTAACCTTATTGCCAATTTTATTAAAAAAGTCCATTATTAACCCTCCACTTAAAATATTCATATTATAATTATAAATGCTTTGTCCTTTACTGTCAATAATAAAATTTCCAAATTATGTAATAAAATATTAGGATCATTTTTGTCTATTTTAATGTAATACCCCTATAATAATGCTTTAATATCTGATCATATTTATATCCGCCGTATTTTGCATAGCAATCTGCACCTATCTGCGAAAGGCCGACACCGTGTCCTGAACCATAGGACACAAATGTAAAGTTTCCATTATAGTATGAAACAGTAAATTTAGTAGACCTGATTAATCCCGAGCCTAAAATTTGTTCTCTTAATACGCGTCCAGAAGTTGTTATGTATCCGCCTGAGGAAGTGTGAACTTTAAACTTTCCTACAAAATTCCCATCAAGTACTCCGCCCAGATTTGCAGGTAAAAATTCAAACCATTTTGTAGGATCTGAAGGAAGTTTTATTCCATATTTGCTCTCAAGAGTCGATCTTAATGTCTGTTGAGAAATAGTTCTTGTATATTTGAAATAGGCTGGATTTTTTGAATCATATTCACTTGGAACGCTTCTTAGGTATGCATAATCTCCACCCCATACATCCTTTGAGCTTCCCGTTGCTCCGCCTGTTGATGCACAATATGTTGCATTTATATATCTCCCGTTGTAATACATTGCCACACCGAGCACAGCTGATACCGCTGCTTTTACATTTGAATTAATTTGACTCATCGATTTCATATTTACTGTTGGTGTTGTACCGCTTTGTTCCTGATACTTTAAAGTTGTGTATGCTGCAACAGCCTGAGCTTTCATAGCTTCTATATGAGCATTATTAAGTTCCTGCTGAACAAGACTGCACACAATATCATATACTGGCTTGCTAACTATCTGTCCATTAACTTTAACCTTCATAGTCAGATCAGCAGTATTTGCTTTTGGTGCCGGTGGATTACTTATAGCCTTAGCAGGATTTGCAGGAAGAGCTTTAGTGTACATTTTGAATACATATGGTTGTGTCAACGGTGGCACAAACAAAGTCGTAGTAGTCGGTGGTGGTGCTGTAGTAGTTGGTGCAGTAGTAGTTGTAACTGGTTTAGATTGTGAATTGGTGGTCTGCTGTGTTGTGGTTCCTCCTAAAACAGTGTTAATTTTGTCTTCACTTAAAAAGTCATAGTCTGTCAACTGTGCTTTCCATAATTTTGTTTCATTTGCCGATAATGGCAGTTTATCATAGTCATTTCCTCTTGAAGTATCATTGCCCACAGCTACCATCTTTGAGCTCTGAAAGTCATTACAGTTTTGTACAATTCCAAAAAACAAGGAATATATAAGTACAACTGAAAGGACGATTACCGCTCGTATGAATGGAAACCTGATCTTCATTGAATCCCCCCATTTATAATATTCAATTTTTTTATTATCTTGGTGCTTTAATTTTATTAACTTTATACCAGTCAAGTGGCATATATTTATCACTGTTTATAACTGTTTTTTCTGTATTTACTTCTGGACTCTCTCCATCTCTTAGCTTTCGTGCAACAATAACGAATCTTGCATTTTTGATTTCAAGTGAACAGGTCGACAAGGTGATAAGCTCATCACCATATTTGACATCAACATCAGTGTTGTAATATGAACGCTTCATAACTTCATCATAAAAGCTTTTGAAGGATGTTTCATTCTTGAAAAGTATTCTGTTATGATAGTCAAATACTACGCCATTGTCCTGTGCACCGTCAACATTAGCAAAGAAGCACGCAAAAATCTTATATTTATTTTCACTATACAGCGTGCTGTAATTAATAACAGGATGTGATTTTATGTAATCAAGCTTTTTATATTGATGAAGCGCGCCAAAGAATGTACCATTCACTGTGTTATGACCATATATAATAGTATTGTCAGGCATTTTTCCTGATGTAAGCTTGTATCTGTAATCAGCAAAGATTGCTCCTGTTTCAGAATATTTCTTCATATAATCATGTGAAAGATAGAAGTCATTATTTTTTGTCTGAAGCACAGGAAAATTAACCGTCGAATCAGGTATCTCAAGCCAGCCGACTACTTCATTATTAAGCTTGTATAATTCATTAAAGCTTGGAAGCATTGTCGTATTACTGCTTGAATCTGGTTTTAATGATGAATGAATGCTTGAGCTTTCTGTTACAGCTTGTGAATGTAACTTCTGAAGATTGCTATTTAAATCTTTCTGCCGATGTTCATTGTAAAAATACTTTGAAAGGATAACTACACATACAACAAATACAACAATGCAGATGAGAGAACAAATCTTTGAAATCTTTTCTTTTGTACCGTCAGAAGGTAAAGGTATAAACATATCCCGAAGTTTTATAAAAAAGCTTTTTTTCTTATGTTCAGTTTTCTTTTTGTTATCTCCTGATTCTCTCAGAGATTCTAAATCTTCCATATCGTAATCATCCTTAAGTTTACTGACATAAGAATTTTCCATCAGATCTTTTTCATCTTTATTATCCAAAATGTCTTCCTCCCATTATGTCAGAGAATATCTTCAATCATTTTAAGTGCATAAGCACAGGTTAGCATTCTTATCTTTTTTCTGTCGAGAGCTTTATACTTTTCATGAAGCTTCAGGTTAACAACATTGATTTTATCTTTATAAATAACGCAGGCATACACTGTTCCCACAGGCTGTTTTTCTGTTCCGCCGTCTGGACCAGCAATTCCAGTTACTGAAACTGAAATATCCGAGCCTGACTTTTTCATTATACCCTTTGCCATTTCAACAGCTGTCTGTTGGCTTACTGCCGTATACTTCTCAAGGGTTATTTCTGAAACGGAAAGCTCCTGCGATTTAATTCTGTCTGTATAGCTGACTATACCAAGCTCGATAATTTCTGATGCACCAGGAATAGATGTTATATACTCCGCTATCATTCCACCCGTTAGGCTTTCGGCTGTTGAAACTTTTAACCCTGAGTGTATCAAACATTTTACAACACTACTTGCCAGATTGTCAAGGAAATTTATGGTAATATCGTCATTGTCAATAAATTCATCATTGAGTTCTGGTAGGTTATTCATTAATTCAACTGCTCCTTTTTAAGATTTGTTTACGCTTTTATGGTGTACTTTTGTGTATCAATAATAGCCTGTTCAATTAGCGGAGCAAAATCATATTTGTTCTGCTCTTCAATAACATCAACAAGAACCGGCTTTGTTCTTGGGTGCTTTGGTGTGAAAACTGTACAGCAATCCTCATACGGTTCAATTGATATTTCGAAGGTATCGATTTTTCTTGAAGTTATGACAATTTCGCTCTTATCCATACCAATAACAGGACGGAATACAGGGATAGTTGCCACTGCATCTGTGCAAGCAATAGCACTCATAGTCTGGCTTGCGACCTGTCCAATACTTTCCCCAGTAATAAGTGCCTGAAGGCTATTTTCTTCAGCAACCTTCTGTGCAATTTCCATCATAATTCTTCTCATTATAATAGTGAAGAATTCTTCATTGCAATTATTGCGGATTTCCTCCTGAATTTTTGTGAATGGAACACAATAGAAATCTATTGCTCCACAATATTCAGCCATTTTCCCCGCAAGGCGTTCAACCTTCATTCTTGCACGTTCAGAAGTATATGGTGGGCTTTCAAAATGTATTGCTGAAACCTTTACCCCACGCTTTGCTATCATATATCCAGCAACAGGGCTGTCAATTCCGCCTGAAAGCAATAGCAATGCTCTGCCTGATGAACCTATCGGCATACCACCTGCACCATCAATATTATCAGCATGAATAAAAGCATTTTTCTCGCGTATTTCTACTGTTACGATAATTTCAGGGTTATGGACATCAACCTTAAGATGAGGATATCTTTTCAGTAAAACACCACCAAGCTCCATCATTATTTGTGGGGAATTCATCGGGAAGTTCTTATCTGCTCTTTTTGCTACGACCTTAAAGCTTCTTGCGCCTGAAAGTGTATCTTCAAGGTAATCTGGAGCAATTTTAGCAATTTCATCCCAGTCCTTTTCAATGACTACTACTCTGCAAAGCTTTGCTATACCGAAGATTTTTCTGAGTTTTTCAATAGCTTCATCTATATCAACATAGTCAGTTTTTGGCTCTATATATATTGTAGACTGTGCACGTGAAATACCAAACTGACCTATTGATTTTAATCCGTATCTAATATTTTTTATAAGCGTATCTTCAAAAGTATGCTTATTCAATCCCTTTAATGCAATTTCACCATATTTGGCAAGAATAATTTCTTTCATTAATAACTTCCTTTTACTTTTAATTAGACTTCTGCAAGGTAGCTTGTCCGTCAGCAATCGCCTCAATAAGTGCATCAATTTCTTCTTTTGTATTCTTATCAGAAAAGCTTACTCTTATTGAAAAATCAAGAAGCTTTTCAGTAACGTTGAATGCTTTTAGCACTTCACTTTTCTTACCCTTTGAGCAAGCAGAACCACTTGAAACAAAAATATCTCTGCTTTCTAAAAAATGAAGCATTGTTTCAGATTTTATGCCTTCTATAGCAAAATTAACAATATACGGTGATGCGTCAGGGCTTGAAATTATTGTTATGCCTTTCAGTACATCAACAACCTCTAAAAAGTATGACTTTAGCCCCTGAACATAATCAAGTCTTTGTGATACTGTCTGAATTTTTTCTTCAACAGCAGCACCAAAACCTGCTATGAGTGGAACACTTTCTGTCCCGCTTCGAATTTTCTTTTCCTGCCCGCCGCCATTCATCTGTGCGGCAATTCTTATACCTTTCTTAATATAAATTGCACCAATGCCCTTTGGTCCATTTATTTTATGGGCACTGATTGAAATTACATCAGCAAAAATTTGATTTGCCTTGAACGGAATTTTCATAAAAGCCTGAACTGCATCACAGTGGGTAATTACCTCAGGGAAATTCCTTTTTATATATGTGAAAGCTTTTTTTATTGGCAATATTGCACCTGTTTCATTATTAACAAGCATACAGGACACCAAACAGGTTCTGTCATCGACATGAAAAATTATTGATTCATATTCGACTTCACCATTGGGGTCAGGCTTAATACGGACAACATCAAAACCAAGATCCTCAAGGCGTTTAATAGGCTCTGAGATGGATGGATGCTCTATTGCTGTTGTAATGATTTTCTTTCGTCTTTTTCCGTAGTTTTCAGTTATTCCGTTTATAGCAAGATTATTGCTTTCTGTTGCACCAGATGTAAAATACACACATTCAGGATCAGCAACTAAAGCTGCTGCTATAATCTTTCTTGATTTTGTAACTTCTCGTTCAGCCTCAACACCAAGTTTGTGAAGGCTTGAGGGATTGCCGAAATTATTGCTTAGAGTGTTCAATATTGCTGATACAGACTGCTCACTTGGTTTTGTTGTGGCAGCGTTATCAAGATATATCATAAATGTATTTCAACCTTTCTAAATTAATGCTAATTATATTAATTATACTACAAATAAAGATTTTTGGCTACCCCGTCATTTTCATGGATAAAATGGTTTAATAAGGCAATACTATTTCTAATTATTATGCGGAGGTTTTTTATGAACATTTATCTCTCAAAGCAAAACATTATCAGGATTATTACTTTTTCTGTTGCAATAATTATAACGCTTATTGCTTTAATAGTTATTAATATCAATAAATCTGAAAACTCAGAAAACAAACTCAATTATGTTTATCTTAGAAACATTGAACAGCTTGCGACAAATACTGATAATATAAAAAACACCTTATCAAAGGGGATTTACTGTGGCACCCCCAACCAGCTTTCGAATATTTCAGCTAAACTTTGGAGTGATGCCTCAAACGCAAAACAAGCTTTATCATCGCTTCCTTTAAATGGCACTCAGACCGATAACATAAATCGATTTCTTTCACAGGTCGGAAACTATTCAGTTTCAGTTTCAAAAAAAGCTACAGACGGTGATGTACTGACACTTGACGAATATGTGAAACTCGCACAGCTATATGACTATTCAGAAGTGCTGTCAAAACAGATATGGGACTTAGAAAAAAAAGTGCAGAGCGGACTTATTACTTTTGAGGAAACCAATGACTTGTTATCAGATAAAAAGACTCCACAAACGCCAAGCATAACAGATGGCTTTAAAAGCTTTGAGGATGGCATTGACCAGTATCCCACACTGATTTATGACGGACCATTTTCTGATCATATTCTTGACAGGCAACCTGAAATGCTTAAAAACATAAAAACTGTTGAGCTTTCTCATGCTCTTAAAATCGCAAGTGAATTCACTGGTGTGTCCGCTGACAAGCTTAAAAACAGGAATGACGAGGCAGGGAAAATGCCGTCATACTGTTTTGATGACGGCAAAAACACTTATATTGGTATAACAAAAGCTGGTGGATATGTTTCCTATATGATAAAGTCAAGAAGAGTAGACACTTCAAAGATTTCAATTAATGATGCACTTTCATCTGGCACTGCATTTCTACTAAACAAAGGCTATGAAAATGTTGTAACGACTTATTATGAAACTGTTGATAATATCTGCACTATAAATTTTGCTTATCTTGACGAAGATGTAACAGTTTATACTGATCTTATAAAGGTTTCTGTTGCTATGGATAATGGCGAAATTCTTGGCTTTGACGGACGTGGATTTATAGTAAATCATCATAACAGAACAATGCCAGATTCTATTATATCAGCAAAACAGGCACAAAAATCACTTTCGCCTCTTCTTACTGTTGAAAAAACAAAGCTTGCTATTATCCCGACAAGTGGACAGAATGAAGTATTGACATATGAATTCTTATGTTCAAGCAGAAAAGGTCAAAGAGTACTTGTGTATGTAAATGCCAAAACAGGCGACGAAGAACAGATTCTGATTATGTTTGAATCAGCTGAAAGTGTTCTGACAATGTAAAACATCATAAAAAAATAAAAGCTCTTATCTGAAAAATGCAGAAAAGAGCTTTTAATTGTGCAAACAACCACCGACTATGTCGGTGGAGCGGAAAAAGCTTTAGCGTGGGGAAGGGAATAAAAACTCCTTTTGTTGTATAATAAAAGTGCGGTCTGGCAACTGCACAAAAACAACAA
>JAEWZG010000141.1 GCA_023395435.1 Bacillota bacterium | reverse complement strand
TGACGGATCGCTTTCTCTCGGATATGAAAAGGGCTTTAGTGCTATTTTTGACGGAAATGTAACCGTTATTATAGTTGCTATCGTGCTTATGGGTGCATTCGGGCCACCAGAAAGTATGTTTGCTAAAATGCTTAAGTTTGTATTCTTTATGTTTGGACCATCTGCTGCTGGTGCTATTTACTCATTCGGATACACTTTGCTCGCAGGTGTAGTATGCAACTTTGTATTTGGTGTAACCGCTTCAAGACTGATGCTTGCAGGTATTTCAAAATTTAAAGCATTCAGAAATCCTAAGCTATACGGAGGTGTTGACCATGAATAAAACCTACGATATAGTTGGACACAGAAAAATTTACTATACAATTTCTCTTTCAATTTTTGCTATTGCTTTACTTATAAGCGTTATCTTCGGTGTTAAGGTTGCTATTGAGTTCAAGGGTGGTACAATGATTTCGTACTCATACACAGGCTCAATTGACACAAAAAATATTGAAAACATTGCTTCTGATATTGTAGGGCAAGAAGTAACTGCTACTACTGGTGAGTCATTTAAAGATAAATCAAAGTACGTTCAGCTTTCCTTTACATCATCCAAAGGTCTGTCGGCAGATCTTCAGTCAGAGCTTACTGAAAAAATTTCTGACGAATACAATGATAATTCAATTAAGCTTCTTTCATCAAGTGACGTAAAGCCTTCAATAGGTAAAACATTCTTCAGAAAGTGCCTTGTTGCTATTGCATTCTCATCAGTTGCACTTATTATTTATATCGGACTTAGATTCCGAAAGGTTGGCGGTATTCCTGCTGGTGTTACAGCAATTGTTGCACTTTTCCACGATGTATTTATTGCATTTGCAACATTCGTTATTTTTAGGATACCAATTGATGCAAACTTTATGGCAGTTGCTCTCACGATTCTCGGCTTCTCTATCAACGACACAATCGTTATTTATGACCGTATCCGTGAAAACAAAAAGCTTATGGGCAAAAAAGCTCCATTTGATGAACTTGTAAATACAAGTATTAATCAATCTTTGACTCGATCAATTAATACATCTTTTGCTGCTATTCTTGTTATGATTTCAGTTTGTGTAGTAGCAATGCTGTTCAATGTAACATCAATCCTCAGCTTCTCATTCCCACTCATTATCGGCTTGATTTCAGGTGTTTACTCAACAATCTGTATCGCTGGTCCATTATGGGTTGACTGGACACTCTACAAGGAAAAGAGAATCGCAGGCAAAGGTAGAACATCTAAATAATAATACTAAAGCTCCCGCTTAAAACGGGAGCTTTTAATTACATACAAAAACACCTAAGGTTTAACCTCAGGTGTTTATTATTTGTTAAACTCTTTTAATTTCAAACCAGAATGTGCTACCCTTGTTAATTTCACTTAAAACTCCGAATGGATAACCGTGAAGCTTCAATATTTCTTTTACTATTGATAGCCCAAGGCCTGTTCCAGCAGTTTCACGGGCATTCTTCTTATCCCTATAATACCTGTCAAAAATAAGTGGAAGCATTTCCTGCTCTATGCCCTTACCAGTATCAATGACTTCAATTCTAACACTTGATTCTTTGTTTTTCTGCTTTATTGTTATCTTCTTATCGTCCCCAGTATAATTAACAGCGTTGTTAATAAGATTATACAATACCTGTTCTATCTTCGGTATATCGGCAGAAACATTAACATCCTCATCAGCTTCATATATAAATTCATACCCGTCACGTTCTGTGTATATCTCGTATCTTTGAAGTATTTCTACTATCTTGTCATTTATACTAAAGGTTGTTTGGTTGATAGGTAAATTTCCGCTCTCAAGCTTTGAGAGTTCAAGGAGACCATTTACAAGGCTTGTAAGTCTATCTGATTCATCTATAATAACATTAACGTGGTCATTGCGCTTTGTCGGGTTATCGCCGGATAAATCCCTTATCATTTCTGCATAGGACTTTATTATGGTCAGAGGTGTTCTTAAATCGTGTGAAATGTTTGATATCAGGTCACGCCTTAATCCGTCGACCTTAGATATTTCTTTTCCTGCGTAGTTAAGTACATCTGCAAGCTGTTGCGTTTCAAGATATTCACCGCCATTAAACATTGTTGCATAATCTCCCTTAGCAAACTTCTGAGCAGATTTTGTTATCCCCGCTATCGGCTTTGAAATCTTTTTTGAAATAAACAATGATATTACAAAAGCAAGTATTAGTATTATCAATGTGATATACATGAGCTGACGCTTAATTATAGCCGCGGAGGAATCAATAGGCTCCAACATAGTGTTCAGATACACATAGCCATTAACATTATCCTTCGTGCCTATCATGAATCCATATATAAGCATTTTGGTTCCAGTCTGATCATCATTTAATGAATAGAATATCTCATTGCTATCATTTTCGACAATTTTATTTTGCAGCTTATAGATATTCGCCCCATGATTTCCATGAATTAGGCACCGTCCAGCCATCATTTCATACGAATACTGAAGATTATTATACTTATCCGTTACTACAATACACATATTGTTCTTAAACGCTAATGACTCAAGTGAATTATCAAAGTTATCTTTACCGAAATTGTTTTTTATTGTTACTGCTGATTTTATAATCTCGCGCGTTTTCATTCCCTCATAATATGATTCAAGAAAAACAAAAAGACATAACCATAAAAGAAGTAGAATAACAACGGTAAAAAACATAAAGTATGTCCATATATGTGATCTCAGCGTATTAAATTTTTTCAAACTTATACCCCATTCCTCTGAGAGTTACAATAAGGCTTCTGTATTTTCCAAGGCTGTTTCTAAGCATTTTAATATGAGTATCTACCGTCCTGTCATCACCATAAAAATCAAAGCCCCATACCGCCTCAAGAAGCTTTTCTCTCGATAACGCAACATTCATGTTTTTTGCAAGATAAAAAAGAAGGTCGTATTCTTTTGGGGTCATAGAAGCCTTCTGACCGTCAATGGTCACATCACGGCCAGTGAAGTTGATAACCAGTCCCTCATATTTAAGAATATCCTCAGTTGTGGAGGATGCCTTTTTATTTCTCTTAATAACTACATTTATTCTTGCAAGTAGCTCCTTTGGTGAAAATGGCTTTACCATATAATCATCTACCCCAAGTTCAAAACCAAAAAGCTTGTCATATTCTTCTGAACGTGCAGAAAGCATAATCACGGGAATATCCTTAATTTTTTTAATTTCCTTACAGGTTGAATAACCGTCAAGCTTCGGCATCATTATATCAAGTACAATAAGATCGTAATCATGTTCTTTCACAAGGGAGACAGCCTGCATCCCTTCTTCAGCCTCATCAACAGTATGTCCTTCAAATTCTGCATACTCTCGTATTACCTCGCGTATTTTGCTTTCGTCATCAACAACAAGAATTTTTGACACAGGATTTCCTCCTTTATTATTTTATCGATTATTTTAAAACCACTTTATGTAAATCTAACACGCTTTTGTGTATTTTGTGTGAAAAAATGTCGATTTTTTGGCGGATTAATAGAAAAGTAAGCTTTTGCTAATTTTGATTGACAATTTTCGTATATATGATTATAATATATATACGTGGTAATAATTTAACAATCTATAAATAGAATCATTTTTTGTCAAGGAGGGCAGCTAATGAAGTCTACAAAAACTATACTTTTAATTTTCCTGTTCTTTATTATAACTTGCCCAGGCCTATTGTTTTTACTTGATGTAACACATGCTCCATATATTATTATACCTGCTTATTCGCTTATTTCAATAGGGTATATAATTATACTGTTAAAAACAGACAAGAATAATATTTACAACTTCTATGAAAATGAAAGACAAATGCTTTACAGTATCCTTGATGATGTAAATGCTCTTATATACGTTTGGTCTGAAGACCTCAAAATATGCAATGTAAACGATTGCTTTTATCAGAAAACAGGTTATAGTGAGAAGTTTCTATCAAATAAAAAGGATTTTAAAAACATATTTGTATTTGAAAAAGGTGCGTTTTTTGATCCAAAACAGACAATTCAGTGTAAACTAGTCTGTGCAGACAAATCTGAGATGACTGTCCGGTGGAAATCCACACTTATAAAAGACGGAAGAAAAAAGATATATATTTCTATCGGTCTTGATGTTACTGAGGTCGCAATTATTCAGGACAAGCTCACCGCATCAGAAAAACGATTCGAACTTTCAATGGAACTTTCTGAAATTGGTCTTCTTTTCAGATATGTTGGAGCAGACAACTTCTATATCTCTTCAAACTTCCAGAAGCTTCTTGGCTTATCATCACAGATTATTACTATTGATGAATTTGAATCAAAAATTCATCCTAATGATCTTGGCGTATATTACTCATATTTAAAAAATATAAAAGACGGTAACTTTAACAACTATCATGAAATTATGATGATAGAACTAAGACTTGAATGTTCAGACGGTGGCTATCACTGGTTTGATTACAGATTTAAAGTTTCAAATTATGCTGAAGATGGAACACCATTCATTGGCGGCTGTTTTATTGATATTTCAAAGGATAAGGAAAAAGACACCCTTATCGAAAAAATGGCATATATTGATGAAGTTTCCCAAATTTTCAACCGAAACAAGTTTATTATGCTCGGCGAAGAAACCTTTGAATGCTCACGTGAGCTTGGAGTTTCTTACTGGGTAATTATTCTTGACGTCGACAAATTCCACTTGATAAATGATACTTGTGGCTACGGCAACGGTAATCGCTTATTGAAGGAAATTGCAATTTCCATGATCAGAAATCTTAGTGATGGTGGTTTTTGTGCACGAATTGGTGGAGATAACTTCGCAATACTAATAAAAGATATCGGTGATGAAGAATATCCTGTTTCTATTATAAAAAATATTCAGCATTCACTTGCTTCACTTAATAGCGATATCTTCTCAAATCAAACCATAACCGTATCCTCTGGCTATTGTAAGATGCCTGAAGACGGAAAAGATTTTGCGGAAGTATTTGAACACGCAGAATTTGCTTTAAGGTTGAGTGAAAAGCCACGTTCTAATATTGTTCGCTATGATAACTCAATCCATGACAAGATTATTAATCGCTCAACTCTTGAAAAGGCTCTTGAAAAAGCATTATACAGTAATGAGCTCAAGCTTTTTTATCAACCAAAAATCAACCTAACCAATAACACAATAATTGGTGGAGAAGCTTTGATAAGATGGATTAAACCTGATGGTACAATTGTTCCACCATGTGATTTCATTCCTATTGCTGAGAATTCAAACCTTATTACAAAAATTAGCGAATTTGTTGTAAATCAGGCTTGCGAACAGAATAAGAAATGGCAGAATAAAGGGCTCAAGCCTATTAGCATTTCTGTTAACCTTACATCTACGGACTTTTATCAAACTGATGTCTGCAAGACTATTAATGATGCTATCCAAAAATCAGGTCTATCACCAGAATGGCTTGAAATTGAACTTACCGAAAGCCTTGCCCTTAAGGACGTGGATCAGGCAATAAGGCAAATGAACGATCTTCTGAAAATCGGCGTTAAGATCTCCATGGATGATTTCGGAACAGGCTACTCATCACTGAGCTACATACAAGTTCTCCCGATTACATTGCTAAAGCTTGACCGTTCATTCATTATGAATCTTGAAAGTGATGAGGTTTCTCGTCAGATAGTTTCTTCTGTGATTAATATATGCAAGTCCAAGAAAATTGAAATAATTGCTGAAGGAATTGAAACAAGCCAGCAGGCTGAAATATTACGACAGTCAGGTTGTGACCACGCACAAGGTTACTTCTTCGGAAAGCCAATGAAAAGTGAAGATTTTGAAAAATATCTTGAAAGAGCAAATTAATTCCAATACATATTGAAAAAATTATTTTTTCATGTTAAAATTTAATAAACTGAAGCAAGCAAAGCATTATAATTATATTAATGTTTTGCTTGTTTATTTAGAATGGAAGGGATAGAAATGATTAATACTAAAAGAAGATATACTCTGGGGCATGAAATCTTTAATTCAGTTTCACACGGTATAAGCGGAGGGCTCGCAATAGCAGGAACAGTTTTGCTGATTATCTTTGCAGCGAGGAATAGTAATGCATGGTCAGTTGTAAGTGTTTCTATTTATGGTGCTTCTTTGATTTTATTCTATGTAATGTCTTCAATTTATCACGGAATTTCAAGCTTTAATGCAAGAAATGTTCTGAGAGTTTTTGATCATCTTACAATATTCTTCCTGATTGCTGGCACATATACTCCACTTACACTTATAACATTAAGAGGGCCTATCGGGTGGGTGCTTTTCGGACTTGAATGGGCTATTGCTATTGTTGGAATAGTTCTCACTTCATCTAACTTTGACAAGTTCAAAAAATATTCATTGATTTTCTATTTTGCTATGGGATGGCTTGTTGTATTCTTTGCAGGACCTGTTATGGATAGCTTCACATCTTTTGAAGTTTTATTTCTTCTTATAGGTGGACTTCTATATACAGGCGGAGCAATATTCTATGCTGTAAAACAGTTTAAATACGCTCATGCTTTTTATCATGTAATTGTTACTGCAGGTAGTATTTTTCACTTCTTTGCAATATTCTCGCTTGTCTACTAAAAAATTAATAAGGAAGTTTAACATGAAAAGACGTATTGGTATTCTTACTGCTGGCGGTGACTGCCCTGGACTAAATGCAACTATACGCGGTGTTGCAAAGGCCTGCTATGAAAAATTCGGAACAGATAATGTTGAAATAATCGGTATACAAGACGGCTTTGCTGGTCTTATCAATAATCAGTCACGCGCTATGAAGCCTTCTGACTTTTCAGGAATTCTCACTCAGGGCGGAACAATATTCGGCACACAGAGAACACCCTTCAAGTTGATGCAGGTAATCGGCGAGGACTGTGTCGATAAGGTCAAGAATATGAAGGATACCTACAATAAGCTTAATCTTGATTGTCTTCTTACACTTGGCGGTAACGGAACGCACAAAACCGCCAATCTTCTTTCACAGGAAGGACTCAATGTAATCGGGCTACCGAAAACCATTGACAATGATATATGGGGAACAAATGTGACCTTCGGGTTCCATACTGCTGTCGATATCGGAACAGAAGTTATCGATCGCCTTCACACAACAGCGCAAAGCCACAGACGTATTATGGTCGTTGAAATTATGGGGAACAAAGCTGGCTGGCTAAGCCTTTATTGTGGAATCGCTGGCGGAGCAGATATAATTGTTGTTCCTGAAATCCCTTTTGATACTGACTCGATTACGAAGGCTGCACTAAAAAGAGCAGAATCAGGCAAGGCATTTTCTATTATTGCAGTTGCTGAAGGTGCTTTCAGCAAGGAAGAAGCATTAATGAAGAAGAAAGATCGTGCAAAAAAGCGACTTGAAGCAGGTGAAATAACCGCAACAAACCGTATTGCTTCTACTATTATGAAAAATACAGGAATAGATACCCGTGTATGCGTTCCTGGTCATATGCTCCGCGGAGGAGGTCCATCAGCATATGATAGAGTTCTTGCAACAAAATTTGGTGTACACGCTGCACAGCTTATAGCTGACCAGAAATATGGCTATACTGTCGCAATGGTGAATACAAAACTGACGGAAAACACACTTTCTGATATTGCTGGAAAAACAAAATTCATTACCCCTGACCATCAGCTTGTTAAAACAGCACGAGATATAGGAATTTCCTTCGGTGATTAATAAAATAAAAAAGGCAGTATAAAATATACTGCCTTTTTCTTTATATCTTTTTTGTGTAAATTCGTGAGCTGTCACCCCATGGATGATAGCCTGTTCCACAAAATTCAAATCCATATTTTTCGTAATATCCCAAGTGATTGGTAGCAAGATAAACCTGATTAAAGCCTGCACTTTTTGCATCCGCTTCGATATGTTCAAGAAGCTTTGATCCGAGTGCCTGACCTCTCATTGATTCTTCAACATACATTGAAGATATCCATGGACTTAAGTCCATTCTGCTGATATAATCATTACTTAATAGTCCGCCACAGCCGATTACTTCATCATTGTCATCAATCATCAGATACCATCTTGGAAGAGCACTTTCAACGTCGATACTATGTTCAACACAATCACGATAGCAAAGCGAGTTGTTTACGTTGCCCCATTTGCTATAAATATACTCTATTGCTGTTTCAAGGTATTCCGGGTTATCCCTTACGCTGATAATTTTCATCTTTTCACCTCATTTAAATTTTTAGTATTCTTTTAAAATTCTCACCTAAAATTTTTCGGTTATCTTCTTCTGAAAGTTCAAGTGCAAAAAATCTATTCAGTTCCTCGACATGATCCCACATAGGGAAGTCTGTTCCGAACATCAGCTTATCCTTGTCAAAATATTTAATAAGCTCTTTTGATTTCTCAATTTCTAAAAAGCCGAGAGTGCTACATGTGTCAAAATACACATTATCAATATCGAGCAGGCACTTAACAGCCTCGTCCCAACGTCTGTAACCCCCGAAATGAGCCGCAAGCACATTAAGCTGCGGAATCTGCTTCATAACATTAGCGAGCCTATACGGGCGTGAATAATCGTATCTGTCATCCCCCATATGAATAAGCACAGGGAGTCTTCCTGCTATTGCATCATAAATCCTCATTGCCTTTTTATCATCAATGTTGAATTTCTGAAAATCAGGGTGAAGCTTTATCCCGTGCAAACCGTTTGCTATAATTCGTTCAACCTCATCCTCAATGTTATCATAATCAGGATGTAACGTTCCAAAACCAATAAATTCAGGATGATTTTCGCATTCCTCAAATATAAATTCATTTATCTTTTCTGTTTGTTCAGGGATCGTTGCTGTCGAACACACAAGATATTTTTTTATATTTATTTTTCTTCCCGATTCTATAAGTCTTTCGCTGTCGCCGGGATATCGCATTTGCATATCATAAAAATCGCCTATTGCCTGTGATGCTTTTGTTGCAATTTTCTCAGGAAAAATGTGAGCGTGTGCGTCAAAGATTTCATATTCTCTAAAGTCGTGCATGGTACGGGTTATCTCCTAAATAAAGATTAAAACAGTAACAGAATATTGTTACTGTTTTTAATGAATTATACTAAATATCCTTTGAAATTTCCTTCATCTGACTAAGTAACGCATTCATATTATTCATATTATTAAAAGCAGTCTTGACAGTTTCATTAGTAGATATTACTGTTGTATGAATTTCATTTGCAATTTCTGAAATACTATCAATTATCTCTTCTATTTTTTCGGCAGATGTTTTGCTGACATCAGCAAGACTTCTTACTTCCTGCGCAATAACACCAAAACCCTTTCCGCTTTCCTTGGCCCTTGAAGCTTCAATAGAAGCGTTAAAACCAAGAATTCTTGTATTAAGAGCAATATTCTGGATTACCTTTACAGTTTCGCTTGTGTTTTCAAGCTGTTGTTTTGCTGTATCTGAAAGCTTGATAAGCTGATCAAAATCCTGTCCAAGCTTTGTTACTTTTGCGTTGTTTTCATTAACCAGCTTTTCAGCCTCAGCTAATGACGCTTTAAGCTTATCCACTTTTAATTTTAATTCTTCGCATTTTTCGTTTGAGCTGTTCATAATTACATCTCCTAACTTTTTATCACATTTATATAAAATATGATAATATTCTACTCTAATTTTAATTCTTTTTTATACAAAAGTCAATACA
>JAEWZG010000140.1 GCA_023395435.1 Bacillota bacterium | reverse complement strand
ACATGATCACAGGTGCTGCTCAGATGGACGGCGCAATCCTTGTTGTTGCTGCATCAGACGGACCTATGGCTCAGACAAGAGAGCATATTCTTCTTGCTCACCAGGTTGGCGTTCCAAAGATCGTTGTATTTATGAACAAAGCTGATCAGGTTGACGATCCAGAACTTATCGACCTCGTTGAAATGGATATCCGTGAACTCCTTGACAAATATGATTTTGAAGGCGACGATACACCAATCATCAAGGGTTCAGCTCTTAAGGCTCTTGAAGCTCCAGACGATATCAATGATCCTGCATATGACTGCATTAAGGAATTGATGGATGCTGTTGACAGCTTCATTCCAACTCCAGCAAGAAACGATTCACTTCCTTTCTTGATGCCAGTAGAAGACGTATTCACAATCACAGGTCGTGGTACAGTTGCTACAGGTAGAGTTGAAAGAGGTATGTTGAAGCTTTCAGAAGAAGTTGAAATCATCGGTCTTTCAGACGAAAGAAAGAAGACTGTTGTTACAGGTATCGAAATGTTCAGAAAGCTTCTTGACTTTGCAGAAGCTGGAGATAACATCGGTGCTCTTCTTCGTGGTGTTCAGAGAACAGATATCGAAAGAGGACAGGTTCTTTGCAAACCAGGTTCAATCCACCCATTGACAAAGTTCCATGGTCAGGTTTACGTTCTTAAGAAAGATGAAGGCGGACGTCATACTCCTTTCTTTAACAACTACAGACCACAGTTCTACTTCAGAACAACTGACGTAACAGGTATCGTAAAGCTTCCAGCTGATAAGGAAATGTGTATGCCTGGTGATAACGTTGAAATCGACGTTGAACTTATCGCTCCTATCGCTATTGAAGAAGGTCTCCGTTTCGCTATCCGTGAAGGTGGCCGTACAGTTGGTTCAGGCGTTGTAATTTCTTGCTAATTACTGGCTGAATTAATAAAAGATATATTAAGCCCATGCTTTTTTAGCATGGGCTTTTGTATTTCACTTTTAAATATCATAATAATAGTGTATAATTATATTATTGTCTTTGGAAGGAGGATTCACAATGAATGAAAGACTGCCATATCTAAGAGAAAAAACCGCTGTACTGACAACATCACCTGGATGTTATATAATGAAAAACAAGAATTCAGATATTATTTATATTGGTAAAGCTAAAAACCTCAGAAACAGGGTAACAAGCTACTTCCGTGAATCTGCCGACCATACACCAAAAGTTGCAAAGATGGTTTCGCTTGTTTATGATTATGATTTTATTGTTACAGATACAGAGTTTGAAGCTTTAATTCTTGAGTGTTCACTTATTAAACAACATAAGCCGAAGTATAACATACTTTTAAAGGATGATAAGGGTTATAGCTATATTAAAATTTCTGACGAGCCTTATCCAAGGATTACTGCTGAACTACAGAAAAAAGGTCCTGGTACATACTTAGGGCCATATATAAGTTCTTTCACAACAAGGCAATCAGTTAATGAAGCAAACAAGGTATTTGCGTTGCCGACCTGTGCAAGAAGATTCCCGAATGATTTCGGTAAGGCACGTCCCTGCCTTGATTATTATATAAAAAGATGTGCTGGGCTTTGCACTGGTAACATTTCTCAGGATGAGTATGTTGATTCAGTAAATCATGCTGTTGAGTATATTAAAAGCGGTAGTGCAAATTCCGTTGAGACACTAACAAAGTCTATGGAAATTGCTTCTGAAAACCTCAATTTTGAACTTGCCGCAAAGCTCCGTGATAGAATAAGTGCAATTAAAAAAGCAACCGACAGCCAGAAGGTTATAGAAACAAATCAGAAGAATTCTGATGTTGTAGCTATAGCACAGAATGGCGAATATGCTGTCGCTAGCATACTAATGTATCGCTTTGGGAAGCTTTTTGACAAGGCAGACTTCTACCTCGGTGAGCTTGAAGATAAAACAGAGGTTTATGAGAACTTCATTACACAGTATTATTCCTCAAAGGAGGATATCCCGCGTGATATTCTTATCGACGATGAGATAGAAAATTATAATGTAATTGAACAGTTTCTACGTGAAAAATCAGGTCACGCTGTAACTTTATATACTCCAAAGCGTGGTGCGTCATTAAAACTCACGATGCTTTCTAAGAACAATGCAAGTGAGTATCTTGCTATAAAAGTTGGTCGAACGGGCAAGGAGATTGTCGCACTTGAGGAACTTGCAAAGCTTCTCGGCTTATCAAAGCCACCGCTTTATATAGAATGCTACGATATATCAAATCTTGCCAGCACGGCGATGGTTGCGGGAATGGTCGTATTTGAAAACGGACGCCCTCTCAAAAAGGCATATAAGAGGTTTTCTATAAAGAATGTTGCGATTCAGAATGACTATGCCTGTATGCAGGAGGTTATTGAAAGACGTTTCAATCGTTATAAGGAAGGCGAGGACGAAGGCTTTTCACGTATGCCTGATCTTATCCTTCTCGACGGAGGTAAAGGCCATGTTAACGCTGTTACGCAGATTACAGACCAAATGGGAATTGATGTGCCTGTATATGGAATTGTTAAGGACAACAAGCATAGGACGAGAGCCATTGCTTCAGGCGGAAGTGAAATATCAATCACAAAGGCAAGATCTGCTTTTATGCTACTCACAAGAATTCAGGATGAGGTGCATAGATTTGCAATATCTTATATGAAAAGTGTGCATAATAAAAACACCTATGAGCTTGAGCTCACTAAAATAAAAGGCATAGGAATTAAAAAGGCACAACAGCTTATGGTTAACTTCAAGACAAAGGAAGCACTTAAAAATGCAACGCCAGAAAGTCTTGCAAAAGCTGCTGGGATAAGCATTACACTTGCTCAGGAACTCCATGATTTCCTGCAGAGAGACTTGTAAATTATTATCATTTATGTAGACAAAAGTCCGAAAATATATTATAATATTTTCTATGAAAAAACATAATAATACAATTCATACTATATATAAAATTTTGTGAGGGCAATTTAATGCGAGTAATTACTGGAAGTGCACGTGGAAAACGTCTTAAAACACTTGAAGGGATAGATGTTAGGCCAACAACAGACAGAGTGAAGGAATCAATATTTAGTATCATTCATTTTGATCTTGAAGGAGCAACAGTTCTTGATCTTTTTTCTGGTTCAGGTCAGCTTGGAATAGAAGCCTTGAGTCGAGGAGCAAAGTTTGCTACCTTTGTTGACAGTAGCAGAAATTCTATTCAAGTAACAAAAGAAAACCTCTTATCAACAGGTCTTATGGCAAATGCAAGAATTGCAAGCATGGATAGTATTGATTTTTTAAAGGGAACAAAATCAACCTATGACATTGCACTTTTAGATCCACCATATCATAAAGGTATTTTACTTTCGGTATTGCCTTTGCTTGAAAAAATAATGAATACAGGCGGAATTGTTATCTGCGAACATGAAAAGGAACTTACTCTGCCAGACAATATAGGAAGACTTAAGAAAATTAAATCATACAACTACGGTAAAATTACCTTGAGCCTGCTGAAAATCAAGGAGGATGACGAATGAAAATAGCGGTATGTCCAGGAAGCTTTGACCCAGTAACTTTAGGGCACGTTGACATAATGACGAGGGCGTCAAAACTTTTTGACAAGGTGATTGTTGTTGTGTCAATCAATCCTGTAAAGCAGGCGAGTTTTACCGCCGATGAACGAATAATGATGATAAAGGAAGTCACAAAGAATATCGACAATATTGAGGTGGATGTATCTGACGGACTGCTTGCTGATTACTTAAAACGTACAGATGCAAACGCAATTGTTAAAGGACTCAGGGCTGTTAGTGACTTTGAATATGAATTCCAGATGGCACTTGCGAATAAAAAGCTTTATTCTGAGGCTGAAACAGTATTTCTTACAACAAGTGCTGAAAATATGTATCTTAGTTCAAGTGTAGTAAAACAGATTGCAAGCTTTGGCGGTGACATTAGTCACTTTGTTCCGAAGGAAATTCATAATTTTATTAAAAACAGATTAATCAAAGGAGTTTAGCAAATGACTATCGATGAAATTCTTATTTTAATGGACGAGGTTCTTGATAAAGCACCAGCAATACCTTTTTCCAATAAAAAGTGCGCAGTTGATATTGACAAGCTCAGAGAGTACATTGACGAAATCAGAGATAACATGCCTAACGAAATCAGCAACGCAAAGCAGATGGTGTATGACCGCTCACAGATTATCAACGAAGCAAGAAAAGAAGCTGAAATAATTATTAAACGTGCTGAGGAACGTGCAAAGCTTATCGTTAACAATGATGAAATAGTAAGGTTGGCAAAGGAAAAGGCCGGTGATATTATTCTTAATGCTCAGAATAAGGATAGAGATATCAGAATGGCAATGAATGAGCGTATGGACGGAATGCTGAACGAAACTGAAGAAATACTTATAAAAAATATAAATGACATAAGACAGATAAGGAATGCAATCCGCGAAACAGCAAAGAAAAAATAAAACATACAGAGGTCTTGTTATCATGATATTAAATATTCAGAAGCAGATTTTAGCATTAAAGAAAGAGAAGGATGCAGTAATACTTGCACATAGCTATCAGTCACCTGAAATTCTTGAGATAGCTGATGAAGTGGGTGATTCATTTGCACTTAGTACAGTTGCAAAAAAATATCCTCAGAAAACGGTTATACTTTGTGGCGTAAAATTTATGGCTGAAACAGTAAAAATCCTTTCTCCTGAAAAGAAAGTTATTTTGCCGGTCGAGATAGCAACATGTCCTATGGCTGAACAGATTACCCCGCAGGAAGTCCTTAAATTTAAAGAGAAAAATCCTATTTTCAAGGTTGTTGCTTATGTAAACACAACAGCAAAACTCAAAGCGGTATGCGATGTTTGTGTTACATCATCAAGTGCATTGAAGATAGTTTCAAAAATAAAAGAGCCTATACTTTTCGTTCCTGACAAGAATTTAGGTTCATATATTAAATCACAGCTCCCAGGCAAGGACATTATCCTTATGAATGGGTACTGTCCTGTACATGATTCTGTTACTGAACAGGATGTAAAAACTGTTAAGGAAAGATACCCTGATATGAAAATTGCAATGCACCCTGAACTTCCACCTCAGGTATTGCAGTATGCTGACTATATAGGTTCAACAACAGGAATTGTCGATTATGTCTCAAATGTCAAAGAAGATGTTGTCATCGGTACAGAAAAGAGCATTGCTGATCATCTTAATATAAGATATCCAAGCAGGAACTTCCCGCTTCTTTCAAAAAGTCTTATGTGCCCTGATATGAGAGTTACATCATTAATGGATGTTTATAAAGCCTTAACCGGAAAAGGCGGACTTGAAATTGAGATTGATGAAGAAACAAGACTTAAAGCAAAAGTGCCTATAGACGCAATGATTGAACTTGGTAAGGAATAAAGTAAAACCTGCAACATACTTAAATGTTGCAGGTTTTTCATGTCTATTTGAAGAATTCATCAGGATCTACATAATCGCTTTTGTTTTGAGTAGGTTGCTGTGGCTGATAGATCGGCTGCTGATATGTAGGTTGAGCATAACCATTACTCATAGGAGTATTCTGCTCTGGAGTCTGATACTGAGTCTGATAATTGTAATTAGTTGTTGAAGCAAAAGGCTTGTTCAAATGACAGTGGTCAAACAATCTATCAACCTGTGGGTAACTTAATTTCAAATACTTAATAATATTAGCAGAATCATATTTATTATTTTTCTTGTTGTGTGTTTGAATTGCAAGTGTAAGATAGCATTCAGAATAATCAGCAGAATGATATAAAATACCTTTTATGTAGCCCTGACGAGGCGCTAAGTTTTCAAGATAAGGAATATTGAATATTTCATCAGGATTATTTAATATTAACTGTTTGTTTCTTGTAATATCATAATTTCCGAACAGGAAAGGTGTCTTATATTCTGTCATCCATTCATCATCTGTTTCTGAAAAAGGACATTTTGCTTTGCTATTAGCCATTAACATTGGAATGAGTAAAAGTATTCCTGCTTCAAAAATCCATACTATAGTAAGTGGGATGCCTTTAACAGGAGTCTTTGTTGATGACGAAGAATGACTTGAACTGTATGACCATCTGCCTTCTTCGTTAATTTGCTTAATATCGTTCCAGAGAGTTGATGGTGAAGTAATGACTCCACCCAAAGTACGTTCAAATTCAGGTTCGATTTTTAAAATATCACTTTCAGAGACATTATATTTTTCCTTCATGTTTTCCATTACATCTTTATAATCCCAATAATCATATAATGCCCATTTAAAATATGTAAAAATAAGTGCACCAATAAGAACGGCAAGAAGAGCCATACCAGCATTTCTAATTTTAAATTTGTGTATTATTAAATTTGAAATTAATCCTAATAAAGCTCCAAATCCACAAGTCAGAAGAATTGTAAGATAAACGATAGGGTTAATTTGATTAATCTTAAGGTATAATGCGCTGAGCAGACAACCAGCACCAGCAACAGCAAGAATAATCAATAAAAAACCAGTGATATTAAACTTGTTTGATGGTTTATAAGTATTATTTTCCATAACAAAAACTCCCTTACTACAAAATATTGTATATATTTTAACATATTTTATTATTGTTTGCAATATAATAATTACCTCGGGTTTGCTTTTTTTTATTAATATGTTATAATAAATAAGTTTATTATTTTATTAATTGGAGGAAAAATGATTACAGTATCAAATGTAAGCCTAAATTTTGGAGGCACTACACTTTTTAAAGATGTTGACTTGAAATTCACGCCGGGAAACTGCTATGGAATAATAGGAGCAAACGGAGCGGGAAAATCCACTTTTCTTAAAATTCTATGTGGCGAAATTGAACCTTCAACAGGTGAGGTTATAATTCCTAAAAATATTCGATTATCAGTTTTGAAGCAGGACCATTTTGCTTATGATGAATACACTGTTCTTGACACAGTTATAATGGGTAATTTACGCCTTTATGAAATTATAAAGCATAAGGAAGAGCTGTATGCTAAGGAAGATTTCTCTGAAGAAGACGGAACACTAGCTGCAGAGCTTGAAGGCGAATTTGCTGAAATGAATGGATGGGAAGCTGAATCTGACGCTTCAAAGCTTATTCAGGGACTTGGGCTTTCAGAAGATATACTTTACACACAGATGGCTTCACTTTCAGGTAATGAAAAGGTTAAGGTTCTTCTTGCGCAAGCACTGTTTGGCAATCCAGAAATAATACTTCTTGATGAGCCAACTAACCATCTTGACATTGACGCTATTGCTTGGCTTGAAGAATTCCTTTCAGAATACTTCGGAACAGTAATCGTTGTATCCCATGACCGTCACTTTTTGAATAACGTCTGTACACATATCGTTGATATTGATTATACAAAAATAAAAATGTATGTCGGAAACTATGAATTCTGGTATGAATCAAGTCAGCTTATCCAGAGAATGATTAAACAGCAGAATAAGAAAAATGAAGATAAAATTAAAGAACTTCAAAGCTTTATTGAGCGTTTCTCTGCCAATAAGTCAAAATCAAAACAGGCAACATCAAGAAAGAAGCTTATCGATAAGCTAACAGTTGAAGAACTTCCAGCTTCAAGCAGAAAGTATCCTTATATAGGCTTTGATATGGATAGGGAAGCTGGCAAGGATATCCTTCAGGTTCGTGGACTATCAAAAACTGTTGATGGAGTAAAGCTCCTTAACAATATCTCATTCACGCTTGGTAATGGTGATAAAGTTGCATTCATTGGGCAAAGTGAACAGGCTATTACAACATTATTTAAGATTCTTATGGAAGAAATTGAACCTGATGAAGGTACTTTTAAATGGGGAGAAACCACATCACGTTCATACCTCCCGAATG
>JAEWZG010000084.1 GCA_023395435.1 Bacillota bacterium | reverse complement strand
GAGCTGTCGACTCCGCCACTCATTGCAAGCATAACTTTTTTCTTCATATTTACTCCAATAAAATTATTCTGAATTAAAAAAATCTTAACACTAATATTTAAAAAAGTCAACTTGAATGGTATAATCAGACCAGTGGGATATAATAGTATTAATAATATATTTATTATAGGAGTATTATATGGAATTTATAAAAAGTAATGACAGAATTTATTGTGACGACAATGACGGAAAGCTTTTGGCAGAAATAACTTTCCCTGAAATAGCCGATGATATTGTAAACATCAACCATACCTTTATTGATGAATCATTAAGAGGACAGGGTGTTGCAGGTCGGCTTATGCAAGGCGTTGTTGATTATATTATAGAAAATAACAAGCGTGCATACCCGACTTGTTCATACGCGGTAAAGTGGTTTGAGAAGAATAAGGAATATCAGCATTTAGTGGTGCAGATATAGCTTTTTAGATAGTTTATCTTTATGTCCTTTCTTGTCTTGATACAAGAAAGGACGAAAGAAAATCAAGTAAAATCCTCAGATACGTTTCGCCGACACTCAACAACTCGGATTTGACGTTTCTGCACTCCGACGCCGATTACTGAGTGACGGTCGCTCAATCAACCAGAAGAGTTTGTTATTTCTATTGCATTTTTGTTCGTGGTTGATTTCATGCTTTGACCTTTTATAAGTTTGTCAATTCTTCGTATTCCTTATATGCGAAGGGGTGCGGGGGCGATCGCAAAGCCACCGAAAGAAATACAAATTATTCTAATAGCGTCAAATACGAACTCGTTATAATGCTTAAAGGTGTCCGTGGCACAAATACAAGCGTTTTCCACAAGAAAACAAAAGATATATACACAATTTTAGATTATATGTCAATTGACAATATTTTGACAAATACTCTATAATTATATTACTATATAAAATGTGGGTAAATATATTTAGGGGGAAATGGGAGTGCATACAAAAGTAGTAAAATTCGGCGGAAGCTCACTTGCTGACGCAAATCAATTCAGAAAAGTAGCAGATATAATTCTTTCAGATAAAGCAAGAAGATTTGTTGTACCTTCAGCACCAGGAAAAAGATTTAAGGATGACACAAAAGTCACAGATATGCTGTATGCATGCTATGACATAGCAGTAAAGGGCAAAAACTTTGACGATGAGTTTCAGGCTATAAAGAACAGATATTATGGGATAATTTCTGACCTTGGGCTTGAGCTTTCACTTGAAAGTGAATTTGCTACAATCAGGAGTTGCTTTATCGGAAAAGCAGGAAGAGATTACGCGGCTTCTCGTGGCGAATATTTAAATGGTATTATTCTTGCTAAGTTCCTTGGCTTTAATTTTGTTGATTCAGCAGAAGTAATTTTCTTTAATGATAATGGACAGTTTGACGGTGAAAGAACCAACGAAGTACTTGGCGAACGCTTAGCAAAGCTTGATAATGCAGTTGTACCTGGATTTTATGGTTCAATGCCAAACGACACAATAAAAACATTTTCACGTGGTGGCTCCGATGTAACAGGTTCTATTGTTGCAAGAGCAGCCAACGCTGAAATTTACGAAAACTGGACAGATGTTTCAGGCTTTTTAATCTGTGACCCAAGAATTGTTGAGAACCCTGAGCCAATTACTGTTATCACTTATCGTGAGCTCCGTGAGCTTTCATATATGGGCGCTACAGTTCTTCACGAGGATGCAATATTCCCAGTTAGAAAAGCTGGTATCCCAATAAATATAAAGAACACAAATGCTCCTGACGATGCAGGAACAATGATTGTTGATAGCGCTGATTCAACAAGCTGCAAGTACACTATTACGGGTATCGCAGGAAAGAAAGGCTTTGCTGTTCTAAACCTTGAAAAAGATATGATGAACAGTGAAATAGGTTTTGGCAGAAAGGTTCTTGAAGTCCTTGAAAAAAACGGAATTTCCTTTGAACATATGCCTTCAGGAATAGACACAATGAGCGTTATCGTTAATCGTGCTGATCTTGAAGCAAAGGAAGATGCAGTCATTGCCGGACTTAAGAGAAACGTAAATCCTGACCATATTGACATTGAGCGTGATCTTGCACTTATTGCTATTGTTGGTCGTGGAATGAAATCAACAAGAGGAACAGCGGGCAGAATTTTCTCAGCCTTAGCTCACAAGCACGTTAACGTAAAGATGATTGACCAGGGTTCAAGCGAGCTTAATGTAATCGTCGGCGTGAAGGAGGAAGACTTCGCAAACGCAACAAAAGCAATCTACGATATTTTTGTAACTCAGCAGTTATAGCAAAAAACAAAAGCCAGCTATTAAAGCTGGCTTTTTTAAAATTATTCTAATCAAAACTGTAGTGATTCTATTTGTTGTTAGATTTAAAAATAAAATTAAGAGATATTTTTTCGAACTTTGTTTCAATAAAATAGAAAATTGTTCCACATAATATACAAATAGCTATATCCATTAATATAATACCTAAAAATGAAGAGATTTTAATATATCTTAATAATCTAGTTTTTGCATATAAAAAATAAAACATTTGAAATAAGAAGATATGATAGCTTGCCGCACCCAACACTTGCAACTTGCTATTTGGTAATTTCTTAGCAACTTTGTAAAATAATAAAAATAGTGGGAAAACCCAAAATGCTATCATCATAGATGTTTGTTTCCAATAAATAAAAATCTTAGGTATGTAATTAGTATATGTTATTATATATATATATAATACGCCGATTATTATGGATATTGTTGCTTTAATACATATCTTTTTGCATATAATTTCTTTGTTAGCCCAAAAGTAGAACCATACTCCGCAAGAAATTAATAGGACATATCTTAGCACGATTAATCTATATGTTTCTGCACTAACTGAGTATGCTTGCATTAATATTTCATATGCAAAATTAATTATAGCACATATGATGAGTCCCTTAGTTTTTTTTCTTTTAATTATTTCTATAATTATAGGAACTATAAATACAAATTGAAACATTATAGGTACGTAATAGCTACCTGGTCCTGAACCACCACAAAGAAAATTATTTTTTAACATTATAACTGATTGCGACTGACCAGAACGGATATAAGCAATAGCTTCAAGAACAAATATCACCACATAAGGTAAAATATACCTAAAAAGCTTTTTTGTAATATTCTGCGATGAATAATAATCGTCAAGTCCTAACTTAACATAAGAATAAGTAGAAAAATAACCAGATAATATCATGAATATGGGAACTGCCATATCAATATGAAAATTAAATCCGTACATTATTCTTTGCTCAAGGCTCCACGGGTTATGAGTGATAATGACTGCTATAATACAAATAAATTTCAAGTAATCCGCCCATGCAAGTCTTGTGTTTTTGACCATAATGCAACTCTCCCAAATAAGGTTTTAATAATTATTACAATAATAATTTAATAAATGGCGTAGTAAGCTTCTAATGGTACATGTAATATTTATATTATCAGCAGTATACACATTTTTTATATTATACTAAAATATGTCTTAAGTCAAGAAATAAAACCTTTTTAAACTCCTAAAGGTATGTATATCTTTAGAAGTTAGATTTTCTATCAATAAAATATTTATAAATCATAAAAAATTTTTGAAAAATAGTTGTGAATTATTTGAAATAGTGGTATACTATTTAAGTATGAAAATTAAGAATTATCGGTAGTTTTATAGGAGGAACAAATAGATGTTTAAAAAAGACATAGGAATAGATTTAGGTACCGCCAATACTCTTGTATACATGAGAGGGAAGGGTATCATCATCCGTGAGCCTTCAGTTGTTGCTGTTGATGCAAGAAGTGAAAGAGTTCGTTGCGTCGGACAGGAAGCTAAAGACGTTATCGGTAGAACTCCAGGCTCAATCATTGCTGTAAGACCACTTAAAGACGGCGTTATAGCTGACTTTGATTATACAACAAGTATGCTTCAGGAATTTATTAAGAAGGCATTACAGGGCTCTGCTTTTTCAAAGCCAAGAGTTATCATCTGTATTCCATCAGGTGTAACAGCTGTAGAAAGACGTGCAGTTCGTGAAGCTGCTGAAAGTGCAGGAGCAAAGAGAGTTTCAATAATTGAAGAGCCTATGGCTGCTGCAATTGGTGCAGGACTTCCTGTCGCTGAACCAACGGGTTCAATGATTGTTGATATTGGTGGCGGAACAAGTGAAGTTGCTGTTATCTCACTCGGCGGTATTGTTACTTCACGTTCTGTAAGAGTAGCTGGAGATGAATTTGATCTTTCTATTATAAACTACATTAAAAAGAAATATAATCTTCTTATTGGTGAAAGAACTGCTGAAAATGTAAAAATTGCAATCGGTTCAGCTTTTCCAAGTGAAGAAGATTCAACAATGGACATTAAGGGTAGAAACCTACTTACAGGTCTCCCTGAGAATATATCTGTTAACTCAACAGAAATTCGCGAAGCTCTTTCTGAACCATTATCACACATTATTGAAGCAATAAAGACAACCCTTGAGAGAACGCCACCTGAGCTTGCTGCTGACATAATAGATCAGGGTATCACACTCGCAGGCGGAGGAGCTTTACTCAAAGGTCTTGACAGACTTGTAAACAATGAAACAGGAATGCCTGTTACAATCGCTGAAAACCCGCTTGATTGTGTTGCTGAAGGGACTGGAAAGGTTCTTGAAAACATAGAAAAGCTTCAGGATGTATTAAACGAAGATTCAAAGTATTATTAATAGCACGCATTTTATTCAGGGTGGGCAAGTTGTCTGCCCTGTTTTAGTCAATAAAGAAAGGTGATACAGATGAAGGATTTTGTTCATAGCTTGAAATTTAAAATTCTTTGCGGGATACTTGCACTTTTGATCGGTATTATGATTTATGCTGCAACAACTGCAGGTGGGCAATCTGCTATGTCATCTTTTCTGGGTGCAATTGTTTCACCGTTTCAAAAGTTTTCTAATGCGATTTCATCGAAGGTTTCTACCACTATTGACACTCTTGTGAACGCTGATAATTACAATAAGGAAAATAAAGAACTCAAAAAAAAGTTGGACGAGCTTTATCTTCAAATAGTCGATTATGAAAATGTTAAGGAAGAAAACGAGCATTACAAAGAAATTCTTGAGCTTAAGAAGAAGTATCCTGACTTTAAGTTTTCTCCTCCTTGCAAGGTTATCGGAAGAACAACAAATGATATGTACCAGTCATTTACTATCGACAAGGGCAGTCGTGACGGAATAAAGCTTAATGACCCTGTTGTTACAGGGGATGGGCTTGTCGGAATTGTAAGTAAGGTTGATCTTACTTATTCAACAGTCACAACTATACTATCGCCAAAGTATAATCCAGGTCTTATATCAATTAAGTCAAAGGACACAGGCTCTCTTGAGGGTAACTATGACTGTGCGGCAGATGGATATACACGAATGAGATACATTAATCGTGACAGTAAGATTGAAGTCGGTGAGGTTATCGTTACTTCAGGGCATAACGGGCTTGTTCCGAAGGACAGAATTATCGGAACAGTTCAAAAAGTTGAAATGGACAAGGGTGGATTGTCGCTTAATGCAATAATTAAGCCTATTGTGAAAATAGACGAAGTTACTAACGTTTTTGTTATAACAGAATTTGACGGTCAAGGAAAGGGTTATAATGACTAACAACAGGAAAAAGACAATGAGGCTTATCCTTAAATGGATAGTTATAAGTCTTGTTATACTTATTGCTTATTCAATTTCTGTAACTGGTGGAGCGGGCAAGGCAAAACCAATTTTACTTATACCGATAATTATTGCCTTAAGTACAAGTGAGAACGAACTTATCTCGGGAATTGTAGGTGCACTATGCGGACTTCTCGTTGATCTTTCATGCGGAAAGCTCTTTGGCTTTAACGGAGTTATATTCCTGCTTGTAGGTGTGTTTGCTTCGTTTTTATTCCTGCATCTTATGAGGAAGAATATACTTAATGTTATAGTAATTACAGCTATTGCTGCTGCAATTCAGGGCTTGCTTGATTTCTTCTTCTACTATGTAATGTGGAAGTACGAAGGTATTAATACAGTATTTATGATGATTATTATTCCGTCAGTTATTTTCACGACTATAGCATCTCCAATTGTTTATTTAATTATGAAGCATATTATTGTTAAATTTGCTGAGCCTGATGGAGTAATTGTTGAAAACACCAGCCTCAAGGGTATTAAAGGATAAAAGAAAGGTAAATTATGCAAAAGGCATTAAAGAACATAAGAATAATTTTTCTTATATTAGTGATTATTACAACATTGGTTCTGACAGGCGTACGACTTATGAGTATTCAGGTTGTAAACGGGCAGGAATATCTTGCACAGTCAATAAAGAATGTGAACGGAGTGCAGGAAATTGTTGCACCCCGTGGAGAAATCCTTGACTCAAAGCTTAACCCTCTTGTTATGAACAAGGTCGAATATGATGCTGTAATTGAATATGCATTGTTCCCAAAGGATGTTAAGGAGCAGAATGCCATAATATTAAAATTTGCAGAATTTCTTCAGAAGGAAAATGCAACCTGGGAGTCAAGACTTCCTATAACAACAACAAAGCCATATAAATACACTGAAGAGCAGACAACACTCGTTAAGCGTGTATTGAAGGATCTGAACCTTAACGTTTATGCGACGGCTGATAATGTTATTGAAGAATTAAAGAAGAAATATCAGATTGATGATCAGTATACTGAGGAACAGGCAAGAATTATTGCTGGTATCCGCTATGAAATGATATATACACAGTTCTCAAAGGACAATAGATATACATTCTCTAAGGATATTCCAAAGGATGTTGTTCTTAAAATCAAGGAGCTTTCATATCAATTCATTGGTATTGATATTATTGAAGCAGCAAAGAGAGTATATCCGAATGGGACGGTATTCCCTCATGGTCTTGGTACTGTCGGCCCACTTGATGCTGATGAGTACAAGGAAAACAAAGACAAAGGTTATAAGCTTAATGACACAATAGGAAAATCAGGTATTGAAAAGGCGATGGAAGACGAGCTTAGGGGCACAAACGGGACACGTTCGGTTCTTTTAAATTCAACAAGTCAGATAGTATCTATAAAAAATACAAAGGATGCTGTTCCTGGCAATAATGTTGTTCTTACAATTGATTCAGGATACCAGACAAAGGTTCAGAATCTTCTTGCCGACCATATCAAATGGCTACAGAAAACAAAGCTGTCAAAGGACTCAGGTCAGCGTTGCAATGCCGGTGCTATTGTTGTTCTTGACGTAAAAACAGGTGCGGTTAAAGCAATGGCATCATATCCGGGTTATGATATCAATAATTATTATAAAGAATATAAAACGCTTAATACTGACCCAACAAAGCCACTTTTCAACAGAGCTTTAAGCGGTAGCTACCGTCCGGGTTCAACCTTCAAAACAATCACTGCAACTGCGGGGTTGAACGAAGGAGTCATTGATGAAAATTCAGTTGTTTATTGTGGTGGAACCTACACATATTTCTCTGACTTCAGACCAGGATGCTTTACTGGTCCTCATGGCAATATTACTGTAAGATATGCGCTTAAAGAATCATGCAATATTTTCTTCTATGATGTAGGAAGACGTCTTGGAGTAACAAAGCTTGCTCAATATGAAAAAATGTACGGCTTTGGAACAGACCTTAAGTTTGAGCTCCCAACACGAACAGGCTATATTGCAACAAAGGAAACCTTTGATGATAAGGGTTGGCTTTGGGATGCAGGACAGGTTCTTATGGCTTCAATCGGTCAGTCAGAAATTTCTGTAACTCCACTTAATATGGCCGTTCAGGCACTCACATTGGCAAACAAGGGTACGAGATACCGTCCTTTCATTGTTGATTCTGTTGTTTCATATGACAAGACCACTGTTGTTAATAAGACAGAGCCTGTTGTTGATGCAGTAATACCAGATAAGACAGGCAAGACTTTTAATATAATAAAAGAAGGTATGGTTCTAGCAGGGCAGGGAATTGCATTGCCAAAACCTGTTGCTATCAAGACAGGGACACCACAGAATGGCGCATGGGAAGATGGAACAACAAAATTTGATAACGCTGTTATTGGATATTATCCTGCTGAAAACCCAGAAATCTGCTTTGCTGTTATGCTCGATGCTGGTATGGATGCAAGATCAACAGTAAAAAAGATTATTGATGCTTATTATGGAACAGATAAAGTTGTGCAAGGTGCACAAAATACAACTGCACAGTAATGCTATTTTGCTATTCTTTGTTTTTTGTAAAATTTTCTCTTTAATATTTAAAACAAATGTGATAAAATGTTTTATATAGCTGATTTGATATTTTTATAAAAGTATTAAATGCACAGATAATTTGGAAAGGGGCATTCTATGTCAAAGGTTATAGCAGTTACATCCGGAAAAGGCGGAACCGGAAAGTCATCAATCTGTGCTTGTTTAGGTTATGCGTTGGCAAAAAAAGGGCACAGGACATTAATTGTTGAGCTCGATATCGGTTTGAGATGTCTTGATATTATGCTTGGAATGAAAGGTCAGGTACCTTATGACCTTGGTAATATATTGGACGGTTCATGTGATATATATAAAGCAACAACAGTAGTTCCAATGGCAAACAATCTAAATCTTATTTGTGCACCATCTGATCCATTTGCTACTATTACAGCTGAACAGATTAAGCAAATTACTGATGAAATTAGAAAGTATTATGAGTACATAATCATAGATACATCCGCTGGAATAAATGAAAATGTTTTTGATATTGTTGCACAGAGTGACATGATTATGATTGTTACAACTCCTGATCCTATCTGCGTTCGTGATGCACAGATGATGTCAGACGAGTTCTATAAAAGAGGAAACCAGAAGCAGAGACTTATTATCAATAAGGTTAATAAGAAAATGCTTTCACACAGACTTGTTGAAAATCTTGATGAGATAATTGATACTGTCGGGGTACAGCTTATTGGCGTTATCCCGGATGATGGTGCAATCGGTGTTGCAACAGGTAAAGGTATACCTATTGATTATAAATCAATGGCTTCACTTGCTTTTAATGCAATATCTAATCGAATCAAGGGAGATGACGTTCCACTCGCTATAAAAATCTAAAAAAAGGAGTACGTCAAAATGAATATTGCACTTATTGCGCACGATTCAAAAAAAGAATTAATGGTACAATTTTGTATTGCCTATTGTGGAATATTAAGCCGTCATAACTTGTGTGCAACAGGTACGACAGGCAAGCAGGTTGCTGAAGCAACAGGTCTTAATATTCAGAGATATTTAAGTGGTTCACAGGGTGGAGATCAGCAGATTGCTGCTCGGATTTCCTGTAATGAAATCGATATCCTACTTTATTTCAGAGATCCTATTACACCAAAGCCACATGAGCCTAATGAGCTTAACCTATTAAGACTCTGTGATGTTCACAATATTCCACTTGCAACAAACATTGCAACAGCCGAAGCTCTCATTCATTCACTTGAAAGAGGAGATCTCGATTGGCGTGAAATTGTTAATCCAAGAAAGTAATATTATAAAAGCACCGATGGGGAGAGTAGCCCGAATCGTAGCATCAAAGAGAGAGTGCGTTTGCTGAAAGCACTTATGCAGATTCTTTGTGAAGGACACCCTTGAGCTTGTTATGTGAAAAAGTATAACACGTTGCTGGCGTTAACGGAAAATGAGTGGGCAGGGTTTATCCTGTCAATTTGGGTGGTATCACGGTTTATTAAAGTCGTCCCTTGATTAAGGGGCGACTTTTTTGTATACTATAAAAAGGAGAAGATTATGATAATAGAAAAACTTAAAACAGCTGATATTCCTCAGTTGATTGAATTGTATAAAGAGCTTGTTGATTTTGAAAACACAGTAGAAACAGCAAATGAAGTTTATGAAAAAATGCTCGCTGATAAAAGCTATTACCTACTTGTTGCAAAGGAAGATGACAAAATTGTTGGTTCGATTCTGGCAATAATATGTCATTCCATTCCCTTGTCTGGAAAGTCATTTGTGGTTGTTGAAGATGTAATCGTAAAAGAAGAATACAGAAGGTTTGGAGTTGGCAAAAAGCTTTTTGAGGAAATTGACAAAATTGCACTTGAAAATAATTGCTGTTACTCAATGCTTGTTTCTTCAGGCTTCAGAAAAGAAGCACATATTTTTTATGATAAGCAAGGCTATAATGAAGAGGTAAAGGGTTTTAGAAAAAAGTATTTTTAATATAAATGGAGGTTAAAATGGCATTAATAACTCAGAAACCAAAAGGAACACAGGATGCTGTTCCGTCACAGGTTTATAAGTGGCACACTGTTGAAACACTTGCAAGAGAAACCGCTGAAACATTCGGTTTTAAGGAAATCAGAACACCAATGTTTGAGGCAACAAACCTCTTCAAGAGAAGTGTCGGCGACACAACAGATGTAGTTCAGAAAGAAATGTATTCAGTAACTGCAAAGCAATCAATGAAATCCGATAAGGAAACTGACTTCACACTTCGTCCGGAAGGTACAGCAGGTGCTGCAAGAGCGGCTTTAGAGAACGGTATACTTAATGAGGCTTTACCACAGAAGGTTTACTATATAATTTCCTGCTTCAGACATGAAAAGCCACAAGCAGGAAGACTCCGTGAATTCCACCAGTTTGGTGTAGAAATGTATGGAAGTTCATCACCAAGTGCTGACGCTGACGTTATTGCACTTGCAAAAAGCTATATTGACAGACTCGGACTCAAAGGAATTGAGCTTTGCATAAATTCAATCGGCTGTCCTACCTGTCGTGCCCAGTATCACAAGGCGTTGAGAGAGTATTTTGAGTGCAGAAAAGAAGAGCTATGCGAAACCTGTCTTTCAAGACTTGAAAAAAACCCGATGAGAATTCTTGACTGCAAGAGCCCAGTTTGTTCAGCTATTGCAAAGGATGCTCCTGTAATTCTTGACTTTTTGTGTGAGGAATGTTCCGATCACTTTGAAAAGTTAAAGAGTTACCTTAAGGCAATGGAAATTGACTTCACAATCAATCCGAAGATTGTCCGTGGACTTGATTATTATACTAAGACTGTTTTTGAATTTATAACTACTGACATTGGTGCACAGGGAACTGTATGCGGTGGCGGACGTTATGACGGACT
The DNA here is from genome assembly GCA_023395435.1 of Bacillota bacterium. Lineage (GTDB taxonomy): Bacteria > Bacillota > Clostridia > Oscillospirales > Ruminococcaceae > SZUA-444. The sequence goes on along the minus strand of JAEWZG010000084.1, from coordinate 26,821 downwards.
TGTTGAACAGCTTGGCGGAAATAAAACTCCTGCACTTGGCTTTGCTATGGGGCTTGAAAGACTTATTCTCACAATGGAAAGTCAGGGATGTGATTTCATTCAGCCTAAAAAGTGCAATCTATTCCTTGCGACAATGGGCGAAAATGCATTGCTTAAGGCAATCGCGCTTACGAAAGAGCTGCGTGCTGACGGATTCTGGGTTGAGTACAACGTAATGGGCAGAGGACTCAAGGCACAGATGAAATATGCTGATAAAATTGGTGCAGAATATGTAATAGTACTCGGCGACAATGAAATTGAAACAGGAGTAATCAAGCTAAAGAATATGAAATCAGGCGAGCAGACAGAATTAAAGCTTGATGATAAATTTATAGATAATTATGCAAATATACAGATGGCAGATATGTTTGGTGACATTTTGAATTAGTGACAGGAGATATATTCATGAGCATTTTAATGACAGGGATAATTACAGTTTCATTGTTTTTTCCACATGAAATGGACGCAATCAGGACAAAGGAATGGAAGATGTTCATTTTCTTTAAAAATATGAGGGAAGAAACTGCGTATAGAATTTTTGCCGGAGTTCATTTTCCGTTATATTTTATAATGATGTTTTTTATTATTCAAGAAAATGATAAAATTAGATTATGTTTCTTTATTGTTTTAGATATACTTTTAATTTTGCATACATTTGTTCATTTTATTTTTAGAAACAATAAAAACAATGGTTTTTTATCGCGGTATTCCAAAGTAATTATTTACTTGACAGGCACTGTTGCAATTATAAACTTATTACTGCTTATTTTAAATAATATATAGAAAAATCTTACTCAATAAGAAGGAGATAAAAAATGGATACAATGAAAGGCTTGAAGAGAAACCATTATTGCGGGGAAATCCCACAAAGCGGTGAAGTCACAGTATGTGGCTTTGTCCAGAAGATAAGAGATTTAGGAAACCTTATTTTTATAGACCTGCGTGATAGAACAGGTATTGTTCAGCTTGCATTCAATGATTCAACAAGCAGAGAGATCTTTGAAAAGGCTTCTTCCTGCAGAAGTGAATATGTCTTAATGGCAAAGGGAAATGTTCAGCCAAGAGAAAGCGTAAACAAGGATATTAAGAACGGTAACGTTGAAGTTATGGTTAGTGATCTTCGGGTTCTTTCAAAGGCACAGACACCACCTTTTGAAGTATCAAATTCTGATAAGGTGAATGACGAACTTAAGCTTAAATATCGTTATCTTGATTTAAGAAATCCAAAGCTTCAGCAGAATATGGTTACCCGTCATAAGATTGCTAAAGTTGCAAGAGATTATTTTTATGAAAATGGATTTTTAGAGATCGAAACTCCAATGCTTATGCGTTCAACTCCTGAAGGTGCAAGAGATTATCTTGTTCCATCAAGAATTCACGAGGGAACCTTCTATGCTCTACCACAGTCGCCACAGATCTATAAACAGCTTCTTATGATTTCAGGCTATGACAGATATATTCAGCTCGCAAGATGTTTTAGAGATGAGGACTTGAGAGCAGACAGACAGCCTGAATTCACGCAAATTGACCTTGAAATGTCATTTGTTGATATCGAGGATATTCTTGAAATGGGAGAAGGCTTCATAAAGCGCCTTTTCAAGGAAGTTATGAATGTTGATATTTCCGCACCACTCCCAAGACTCACTTATGCTGACGCTATGAACAGATATGGTTCGGACAAGCCTGATACACGCTTTGGTATGGAAATCACAGATATCTCTGATATAGCAAAGGAAACCGACTTCGGCGTATTCACAGGCGCTATAGATGACGGCGGAAGTGTCAGAGCTATCGTTGCTAAAAACTCAGCACAAACACTAACAAGAAAAGAAATTGACAAACTCACAGAATTTTCAAGAGGAATCGGCGCAAAAGGCTTAGCTTACATCCGTTGGGTGGATGATGCTCCAAACTGCTCATTTGCGAAATTTTTAAAAGAAGGACAGCTTGATGAAATTATAAGCAAACTTGGTGCTGAAAAAGGTGACGTTGTACTTATCGTTGCTGACAAGAATAAGGTCGTTCTTCCTACACTTGGCGCATTGAGATTAAAAATTGCAAAACAACTTGATATTATTCCTGAAGGATATAATTTCTTATGGATAACTGAATTCCCATTCTTTGAATATGATGAGGAAACAGGCGAGTGGCTTGCTATGCATCATCCTTTCACAATGCCAATGGATGAGTGTATCTCGATGCTTGAAACAGATAAGGGAAGTGTAAGAGCAAAGGCTTATGACCTTGTTCTAAATGGTACAGAATTATCATCAGGTTCAATAAGAATTACTGATTATGAGCTTCAGCAGAAGATGTTCCAGCTTCTTGGTCTATCTGATGAAGAAATTGAGGCAAAATTTGGATTCCTTGTTGATGCGTATAAGTATGCTGCTCCTCCACATGGTGGGATGGGAATAGGGCTTGACAGACTTTCAATGATTATGTGCGGTGCTGAAAGCCTCAGAGATGTTGTGGCATTCCCTAAGGTTCAGAACGCAAGTGAATTGATGAGTTCCTGCCCGTCAACTGTTGATGAAAAACAGCTTGAAGAATTGCATATTATGATAAAATAAGCATATATTATAATACTGTATAAGTCCCCTGAGCTATCAGGGGAGCTTATACAAATAATTACATTAATTTATTTAAAATAAGTGTTGACACAACCCTGCAGAAGTGATATAATAATAAAGCACCAAAAATTAAACATATCGCGGAGTGGAGCAGCTCGGTAGCTCGTCGGGCTCATAACCCGAAGGTCGTAGGTTCAAATCCTGCCTCCGCAACCAACAATATTGAAAAGGATAAGCTTGCATCGCAACTACAAGCTTATCGCTTTCAATATATTTTTATATTAAGGGGTAGGCGTAAAGCCCACCCAATTATACTTACTTTCTTTATTTAAACGTCGTTTGCGAATCCGACGGGTGCACTGCTGTGCGACGGCTCACCATACCTAACCATTACTTTGATATCGGTGAGGAACGGTTGCGTAGAAAACACCGCAGTCAAAAAGACTGAATAATATTCAGTTGATGTATTTAAACGTTCTGCTAAACGTTTAAAGCAAAAAACAAGAGTTCCCAGATCGTTTGAACCTGAAAACTCTTGCAAATGTGTATTCAATGTGCTATGATATAGCACAAGAACGGCATTTCACTAAGTCATCAGATAGTCAGTTTATCTGGTCGATTATGAGCTACAGGGTTACGTCCAATAATCGTGTAGCTCGTGGAGTGCTTTTTTAATTTCATGAAATTATAACAAGCTTGATAATATATGTCAAGCTTGTTTTTTTATTTTCAGAAAAATATTTTATTTATTTTTGTAACAATATATACAAATTTGTGGAAAAATGTTGTAAAGGTGCTGTTTATTTACTATAATAATAAGTATAGTTAGAAAAAAATTATCATACTAAGTGCTTGTAATAGCAATAATGGGAAATTATTAAAGTAATGTAATTGTAATTTAAATATTTGCGAAAAATTGTGAGGGAGTATGTATGGCAGATAAGCTAACAATTATAGATATTTATGTTGGTAAACCAGATGCCAAGGATGAAATAGGTTTTGATGGTATGGAAGGGTTTGTTAATAGTTTTGTTATCCCAGATACATTTAATATTGACGGGCTTCTGCACGGGAATAATTGTTTTATTACAGGATATAAAGGTACTGGGAAAACTGCATTACTCTTTTATTTAGAATATCTTCTCAAACTTGAAACACCATATGCCTGTTCTTCATTTATTTTCTTTAAAGATGAATTTACTGAAGTGAAAAAACAGGAGCTTGATGGATTTTTAAAAAGGATAATGTCAAGCATTACATTCGACAATAATATAATGCTTACAAACACTGACTTTGAGTATATCTGGAGATGGTTATTTTTCAAAAGAATCGTTGCTGATAACCAAGAATATGGTAATTGTCTGTTTGCTGATGATGCCTCGTGGAGAGCATTCACAAATATTGTAAAAAAAATAAAAGCTCCGTCTGATAAGAAAAAAAGTATAATCCCACCAAAAATTAAACTTGCTCTACCTTGCAAAGATTTTTCTACTCAGGCTGAATTCGCACCAGAAATTGAAGTTGATTTTCAAAGAAATAAGTACAATCCTAATTATACTCAGTTTATCTCTTTAATAGATAGAGCCGAAAAAGAATTTTCTAAACTTACAAGGGCAGATACTCCATATTATATATTCGTAGACGAATTAGAAGCCTACTTTGGTGATGAAAATGTCTTTAAACGCGATTTGTATTTTATTAGAGATTTACTTTTTACTGTTAAACGTTTAAACATTTATTTTGTTGTAAGCGAATACATCCGCAGTACGAAGATATTTCAGAAAGGGCAAATGCACTAGTTCTATAGTAAGTTCAAATTATCACATAAGTTTCAAGTTCTGCTATTTACAATTTAATTTTTTTTGTTGCAACATTATCACAAAACAACTTATCATGTTCTACGAAGATAATTGTTGGTTTGTAATCAAGCAATAAGTTTTCAATTTGCATTCTTGAAATAACATCAATAAAGTTTAATGGTTCATCCCAAACAAGAAGATGAGATTTTTCACTCAAGCTTTTCGCAATATGAACCTTCTTTTTTTGCCCACCACTGAAGTCTTCAATATTCTTATCAAACTGTACTCTCTCAAAATCAAGCTTTCTGAGTATTGCTTTAAATAAGCTTTCGTCAATATCATACTGTCTTGCAAAATCAGATAAATTACCCTTGAGATATGATGTATCTTGCGAAACATAAGATATTTTAAGGGCATTTCCTTTGCGTAGTATTCCTGTATGCGTGATGTTTTCTCCGCAAATTAATTTCAATATGCTTGATTTTCCACATCCATTTTTTCCAGTTAGTGAAATTCTATCACCTTTAGCTACTGAAAAAGAAATGTTTTCACAAATAGGTTTATCATCATATTTTATAGCAATATTTTCAAGAGTAAGTAGCAGTGATGAATGATAATAAAGCTGTGACAGCTTTAAGTTATCAGAGGTTTCAATATTCTTTAACAGCTTGGATTTTTCTTCAATAGCTGACTCTTGGCGTTGCTCAAGAGCCTTTGAACGTTTCATAGCCTTCTTTGATTTTGCACCTTCCTGAGCACGTCGGCTAAGGCTTTTTTCTACTTTTGTTGGATTGAAACCAATTTTTCGGCTTTCTGCTTTGTTTGACCATTCTGCTTTTTCTTTTGCAGTTTCTTTTAATCTTTTTATTTCTTTTTGTAATTTCTCATTTTCCATAATTTCAAACGCATCTCTACGTTCTTTATTGATAAGCCAGGATGAAAAATTCCCTCTTTCAATTTCGATGTTGCTTTTATTAATAGATAAAATATGATTAACACATCCATCCAAAAAATATCTATCGTGTGAAACCAGAATGAATCCTGTCTTACTTTTTAAATAATTGCTTACAGTTTGCCTGCCTAAAATATCAAGATGATTAGTTGGCTCGTCAATTAACAGAAAACTGTTTTCTTTTAAAAACAGAGCAACAAGCATAACCTTTGTTTGTTCACCGTTTGATAGTGTTTGGAATGGACGATACAGTACATCTTCTGCAACATTAAGCAAGCTTAATTCTTTACGCATTTCCCATTCCTGATATTCAATACATATTGAATTGATAACTTCAATAGTGTTTATGCTTTTGTCTTTAATCTCAAACGGAAAGTACTCAAAATTAACAGAAGCAGATATATTGCCAATATACTCATATTTCCCAAGTAAAAGATTTAGGAAAGTTGTTTTGCCTCTTCCGTTTCTCCCAGTGAAGCCAAGCTTCCAGTTTGTATCTATTTGAAAACTCACATTTTCAAAAATATTATCATAGCTCCCTGGATATGCAAAAGTTAAATTAGTAACGTTAATTAATGACATTGTTTTGCCCTCCTGTAATAATAAAATGGTTGCAAGAAAGTTAATTCTTACAACCACTACAAGTAAAAACAATGCATATTAAAATACATAGCTAAGGTATAGTATAAGTTGAAAAAATGGATAACCTTCTTGCACAGGCACAACAAAACTACGGCTTTAAGCCGTTTTAAGTTTTATTATCCCTAAATAATTAGCAAGAAGTATTACGCATCTTCCCAACTCCAATCTTTAATTTTATTTATTATATCACAATCCTTTATTCTTAGTCAATCATCCGAATGGATTTTTTACTTTAATAAGCATCTAATATTCCTATAACTTAGAAGCGCGTTATGTATATGATGGATAAGTAGGTAATAGCAATAATCGAACCTTATTGGAATTCCGGCAGCAAAAGAATGCGCTAAAATATTTGGAGTTAAGTATTGACAAGGAGGATTACTATGAAAAAAATTCAAGCAATTTGTTTCGTTATACTTTTTATGGTATTAACATCGGCTTGTAACAGCAATAAAGAAGTAACTTCTCATCGCAATTCAAACAACTCATCTGTATCTGATGAAAAATTAAAGTCTGAAGTTGATTATTCAAAATCGGTTTTAGCAGTTAAACAAGTACTTAATAACCAAAAAGAATTTATCTGTACTGAAAATGATAAAAGGATATTGCTAAAGGACTTTGATTGTCAAAACTATCTTTACTTATCTGACGATAAGCATTTTGAATATACCAAGGATACTCAAACTGCGATAAATAAATTCACTAAGCATTGTCAGGTTGATATTGATAATGATGGGATTAATGAAGTACTATTAGAATCTGAAACAAGTAATATTTTGTTACTGGATTATGCTGATAATGTTGTTAACGGATATGTTTTTCCATATAGAGCAATGTTGAATTTAAAAAAGGACGGAAGTTTTAATACATCTGGTGGTACAGCTACAAATTATATTGGAACGCTGAATATTTCTGCTGGAAAATGCGAATATATAGAGTTATGTTGTTATGATGATTATGATTTAAAAAATCCTTATCGAGTTAATAACAAGAAAGCAGATAAGGATGCTGTTAATGCATATTTTAATACTTACGCCAAAAAAGAAGATGCTGAATGGTATTATTTCTCGCAATCAAATATTAATAAGTTATTAAATAAACTTATATGAAAATTGAAAAAATGGAGAGTATTTTGATGAGGAAAATTTCTTTTTTACTTATTGCATTAGCTATAATGTTATTGTGTACTTCATGCGGTGAAAACAAAACAAGTTCAGTTGATAGCTCAATTTCAATTGACAGTTCAAGCAAAAGTGAGAAAAATATAACCGAGAATGATGCTGTGAAAATCATTATTGAGTTAATTGGTGATGATGTTGATGATGATAAACTGATTATAGAATGTGAAGGCACATACGATATTGATAATGTAGAATACTATACCATTCATGCTTATTCATTAAGTAGCCTACCCACAGAAAGTGAAGTGATTAAAATGACTTTTACTTATGGTTGGTATTATGTTAATAAAGCTAATGGAAAAGCCTTTGAAAACTATGTTGGCGCCGATGAAAAATTAATTCCAATGAATTAGTAAACGTAGATAATAAAGGATTTTATTTTTATATAATATTTTTAAAAAACATAGAGTGTGCTATATTATAAATTATTACTGCATTTCCAGTTAAGTAGGTGAAAAATGATAAATATTTTTTGGAACATTGATTTAGCTGAATATGAAAACATACAAAAAGAAGTTAGTTATTCTGTTAATACATACCCAGAAATAATTGATGTGATTGGAGATTTAATAATAGAAATAAATAATGGGATTTATTTCAAGGAACCTTATTTTCCAATTCTAGAAATTATTAGAACACTTGAGAAATGGGATAAAGTTAGTAATATGCTGTACAATTGTATTGAAACAGATAATAATCCATTAATTAGTTTCATTTTTACTAATGTTGGTTGGCTAGTTAAATCACCTTGGGAACTTTTTAAATGCAAAGAACTGTTTTCAAAGGAAGAATTATTAACTGCAATATCTGATTTGATATTAAGTGTAAAAATGCAACTTAAAACACCTATCTAAAATTGATAATGTTTGAGTAAACACCACGCCAGGTGATACGCCTAATGTATTAGCAATTGACACATCATAAATAATGATGTACAATGCTTCTTGAAAGACGTTATAACTCTTAATATTCGATTGATGAGCTTGCTTTTGCAGAAGCGGCTCATCTTTTTTTGCCCTTTTTTAAATATTCTAGCAAGAATAAATCCAATTACGAAATATGTATTATCAGTATAATCACCGTTTTTTGTGATCTTCTTTCTCTTACGAATAAGGCCCATTTCATTTAATTCTTTTATGATAGACAGAATATCTGTGCGCTTAATTCCAGTCGCTGCAGCAATGTCTGAATAGCTCTGATAACAACTGTTTGTTCTATGTTCAGCACTCCTGCAGATAAAAAGATAAGGCTTTATAAGACGAGCTGATAACAGCTTCAAAGCTTTCCTATAAACCATAAAGTAACTTTCATCAACTGGCTTTAATACATAATAGCACGTGCTTAAATGCCCGTTGCTTTTAATGCTTCTAACTTTATTGATGATAATACCTTTTTGCATTAAGCCTTTTAAAGCTCTTGCAACTGTCGCTGTGCTTATTTTACAAGCCTTTGCTATTGTATCCTGCTTAACCTGTATCAACACTGGTCATCAGACAAGAACAGAAGACACCCACATACGAGTGTCTTCTGTTACGCTATTAATCCTACGTAAAACCCACGTCTGCGATAACACCCGTAAGCAAGATGATTGCATTTTTATCGTCCATCTCTTCCGGACCAACCATCTCTTCCAGGTCGACCATCTCTTCCAGGCCAACCGTCTCTTCCAGGCCAACCGTCTCTTCCGGGCCAACCATCTCTTCCAGGCCATCTGCCTCTTCCTGGTTGCCAGCGTGGCCAACGTGTTCTATCAGTCCAATAACTACGTGGATGACGAATAAAAAGGTATGGGAATAAATAGTACCAAGGGAAATTCTGATATAGATATCTGCTGATTGGTATACGAATTATTTGTCCGACAACTAAATTGTTTGGATCAATAAGTGGATTAGCAGATAATATATCTTTAATACTCACATCAAAGTAATCAGCAATTCTGTAAAGGGTATCACCCGGCTGAACTTCATAAGAAAACATTTTTTATCACCTCATTTCATTATATGTATTCTCCATAGATTTGACAATTTAATATTTAAAGTTGCACTTTTTTTATAGCATACTAAAGACTTGACTTACACTCAAACTCATTATAGAAACCTTTTCATATCATAGCTCGAAGGGCAAAGGTTCATATCTTCACTTCACAGCCATAACTATTTGTATCTGCATAGTTTTGTTATTATTAATTCATATAAATTTTAGTTAAATTTTTGTAATCCTACTTTACAAAATTATAAATTAGGTATATAATTATATTGTTAAATAATTAACAATATAAAGGAGCGACTTACATGGAAATATACGTTTGCATAGGTTCTTCGTGTCATCTGAGGGGTTCTTATGACATAATAGAATTGCTTAAGAAAAACATCAAGCTTAATAATCTTGAAGAAAAGATTGACCTTAAGGCGTCATTTTGCCTCGGGAAATGCACATCAGGTGTCACTATTAAGGTTAATGATGAGATTATCACAGGTGTTTCAAAAGAAAACTTCGACGAGGTATTCAATAAGTACGTTTTAAAGACTGAACAGTGAGGCTTTTATGGATAGTATTTTAGGGCTAAAAAAATCAAACTGCAAGAACTGTTATAACTGTATAAGAAACTGTCCTGTCAAAAGCATAAAATTCAGCGAGGGACAGGCGAATATTATTATTGATGAGTGTATTCTTTGTGGAAAGTGTTTTGTTGCCTGCCCGCAGAATGCAAAGGAAATCCGAAATGATATCGGTATTGTTGATGAAGCAATCAAGCAAGGCAAAAAGGTTATAGCAAGTGTTGCACCTTCATACATAAGTGAATTTGGTGCTTCAGGAATTGATGAAATACGACAGATGCTCAAGGCTGTCGGATTTTTTAATGCTCTTGAAACAGCAGAAGGTGCTGAAATTGTTAAAAAAGAATATGAGAAAATGATTGCCCGTAAGGAAAAGAAGATACTTATTTCCTCCTGCTGTCATACTGTAAATACTCTTATTCAGAAGTATTATCCAAATGCTATCAAATATCTTGCTGATGTAATAACTCCAATGCACGCACATGCAAAGATGATTAAGGATAAAATTCCTGATGCTTTTGTTGTGTTTATCGGCCCATGTATTTCAAAAAAGGATGAAATGAAGCTTGTCAAAGAGCTTGATTGTGTTATTACCTTTGATGAAATAATGGATTATCTATGTGAACATGATATAGAAATATCAGAAAAAGAAGTTGTCCTTGACGATGCTTATCGTTCAAGATTCTTCCCGAAAGCTGGCGGAATTATCGCTTCAATGGATACACAGAATACTGGATTTGAATATTACGCTATTGATGGTATTGATAAATGTATTCAGGTTCTTGACAGTATCGATAAGTTTGAGGTGAATAACTGCTTTATTGAAATGAATGCCTGTGAGGGTGGATGTATCAATGGTCCGGCTGCTTTGAAGTACAGAGCAAACTGCATTGATAGTATAAGAAGGGTAAATGCTTATTCTGGTGACAAGGATCTTGATATACATACCGATATTTCACTATATAAAAATATAAATTACTGTGGTGTGCAAAGACAGATGCCTGGTGAGAATGCAATAAAGGAAATTCTCAAGAAAATGGGAAAGACCTTGCCTGAGCATGAACTTAACTGTGGTACATGCGGATACAAGACCTGTCGTGATAAAGCTGTTGCTATTTATTTTGGTAAGGCTGACCTTACAATGTGCCTGCCTTACCTAAAGGAAAAGGCTGAATCCTTTTCAGACAAGATAATAAACAATTCACCAAATGCCATTATGGCGATAGATGATGACCTTAAGATTATTGAGGCTAACCCGACGGCGTGCAGACTCTTTAACATGCAGGATAGAAAGTCGCTGATTAAAAATTCAATAGCAACGCTTTTTAACCCTTCCGATATTCTTGAAGTAATGGAAACCGGCAAATCAGTATTAGAGCGAAAGCTTGCTTTGAAATCATATAAAAAGACGGTTGAACAATCTATTGTTTATGATGAAGAATATCATATATGCATAATTATTATGAAGGATATTTCGGACAAACAGAAGGAACAGGAAACTAAGAATGAACTGTGCCTTCAAACAGTTGAGGTTGCGGACAAGGTAATAGAAAAACAGATGAGAGTCGTACAGGAAATTGCTTCACTCCTCGGTGAAACAGCAGCAGAAACGCAGATTGCTCTCACAAAGCTTAAAGATGCTTTTATAAATGATGAATTATAATCACTACAGTTTTTCAAGGAGAACCGATGAACTCTTTATATACAGAAACAGGCTATGTCAGCCTAATTAAACACGGCGAATATCTATGCGGAGATAAAGTTGAAATTATAGAACACGATGAGAACGTAACGCTTGTTCTTGCCGATGGTCTTGGAAGTGGCGTCAAGGCAAATATCCTGGCAACTCTTACTTCGAAAATCATATGTACAATGATGTCAAATGGAATGTCACTTGAGCAGTGTGTTGATGCTATTGCAAGAACATTACCTGTATGTACAGTCCGAAACATAGCATACTCCACATTCACAATCATACAGGTAAGCAAGAACAGAATGATAACACTAATACAGTTTGATAACCCTGCCTGTGTTGTTTTAAGAGATGGCAAGAGTATTCAGTATAACTCCACACTTAAAACTGTCGGCGAAAAGAAAATTTACGAAAGTCATTTTAAGGTTCAGATAGGTGATGTTTTTGTAAGCTTTAGCGATGGGGCTGAATATGCGGGGGTAGGAAAGCTCCTCAATTTCGGCTGGCAGAGAAAGAACATTATTGAATACCTTGAACTCAGATATACTCCCGACATGTCAGCAAAAATGGTTTCAACCTTTTTAGCAGAAGAATGTAACCGCTTGTATGGTGGAAGAGCGGGCGATGATACAACCATCGCAACAGTAAAAATCCGTAATGCTGAGGAAGTCAATGTTATGTTCGGTCCACCAAAGCAGGTTGATGATGAAAGTAAGGAGCTTGCACTTTTCTTTTCAAAAGAGGGTAAGAAGATTGTATGCGGAGGAACAACTTCAAAGATCGTTGCCGATTATCTTAATAAGAGTGTTTCAACAAGCATTAATTATCCAGACAGGTCAATTCCGCCAATTGGTCACATTGAGGGAATTGATTTAGTGACTGAGGGAATAGTCACGATGAGCAAGGTTCTTGAAAATGCAAAGGATATTGTATCAGATTCTGAGCTATCTTCTCACTGGAAGTATAAACAGGACGGCGCATCACTACTTTCACAGATGCTATTCGAGTATGCAACAGAAATAAACTTTTTTGTAGGAACAGCCATTAATCCAGCTCATCAGAATCCTGATCTGCCATATAGTATAGGCATAAAGCTCCAGATTATAAAGGAACTCAGTGAATGCCTTAATCAGATAGGCAAGAAAATAAACGTATTTTATTATTGATTATATTAGGAGAGAAACAAATGCCAAAGTTTGATACCCAGGTACAGATTTTAAAATATAAGGTTCTCAGGGAAGTCGCAAGACATGCTTATGCGGGAACGCTTGAGGACTGCCAGTATGAAATCCCAAAGGAAATTGTCAATGGAAAAGAAGCAACAATGCGTTGCTGCATATATAAGGAACGTGCAATAGTCGGCGAGCGAATAAAACTTGCTAAGGGCGGAAACAAAGAAAACCCTAACATAGTTGAAGTCCTTGATATTGCGTGTGATGAATGCCCAGTCACAACCTATGCAGTAACAGATGCATGCAGAGGCTGTATTGCTCACAGATGCGCTGAAAACTGTAATTTTGGAGCGATATCTTTTGATAATCTTAATCATAAGGCACATATTGATCCTGACAAGTGTAAGGAGTGTGGTAAGTGCGCCGCGGCTTGCCCTTATTCAGCAATTCAGTCAATGAAAAGACCATGTGAAAAAGCCTGCAAGGTGAAGGCTATTTCAATGGATGAGGATAAAAAGGCAACTATTAATAATGACAAGTGTATTGAATGTGGTGCTTGTGTTTATCAGTGTCCGTTTGGTGCGATAATGGATAAATCATTTATTGTAAATGCAGTAAATATCCTTAAGAACAGCAACAACAATCAGAATTATAAAGTATATGCAGTGGTTGCTCCGTCAATTTCAAGTCAGTTCGTTGATTTTAAGCTTGGCCAGATTATTACTGCATTGAAGAAAGTGGGATTTCATAGTGTAATTGAAGCTGCTCTCGGCGCTGATATGGTGGCATATGATGAGGCAAAGGAGCTGTATGATAAAGGCTTCCTCACCAGTTCATGCTGCCCTGCTTTCGTCAAGTACATTGAAAAGAACTTCCCTGCACTTGTGCCGAACATTTCTCACAATGTGTCACCGATGATAGCTATATCGCAATTTATAAAGCAAACTGACGAGAATGCAAAAATAATTTTTATTGGGCCCTGTACTGCTAAAAAGGCTGAAATCAACAAAGAGGGAATAAAGGGCATAATTGATTGCGTCATTACCTTTGAGGAATTGCAGGCGCTTATTGACTGCAAAGGAATTGAAGTTTCTTCCCTTGAAGAAGACTATCTTGATAACGCATCATTCTTTGGCCGAATTTTTGCACGAAGTGGTGGACTTGCCAAGGCGGTTGAACAGGCTTTGAAGGAACAGAATATTAATGATTTTGAATATAAGCCAATATCCTGTGATGGCATTGAAGCGTGCAGAATAGCACTGTTAAAAGCAAATAAGAATAAAGAGCTCCTTGGTGCAAACTTTATTGAGGGCATGGCGTGTGTTGGCGGATGCATCGGCGGTGCTTGCAATCTTACCCACGAGCCAAAGGATAAGAATGAAGTTGACAAGTACGGAATGCTCGCAAAGGAAAAGACAATTTCTGATGCAATAAGACTTAGAAATATATAAATAAAAAGAGAAGCATAATGCTTCTCTTTTTTTATCAGGTAATCTCTATTTTGCTGCCCTCGTTGTCGTTGATTACCTCGATTTTATTCGGAATAGTTTCCTTCATTGACTCAACGTGTGAGATTATCCCCAAAAATCTTCGTGAGCCCTTCATGTTCTGCAGTATTTCCATTGCCTCGTCAAGAGCTGTCGGGTCAAGACTACCAAAGCCTTCGTCTATGAACATTGCTTCTATTGAAACTCCGCCAGCCTGCATCTGTACCACTGACGACAGAGCCATTGAAAGAGAAATCGCAACAAGGAACTTTTCGCCGCCCGACAATGCAGCAACACTGTATTTGCTTTCAGCTTTATTTGAGCCTATCATAAGGTCAAGTCCTGTCTGTTTGCTGTCTTCGGACAGCACATTATAAAGCCTGAACTGTCCGCCTTTGACTTTTTCAAGGAGCCTGTTTGCCTCAAAAATTACATTTTCAAGCATTATACCCAGAACATATCGGCGAAGCCCAATACCACGGTCACCACGAAGCTCCTGTCCGAAGTATTTAAGTCTTCTTGCTTCTTCAATTTTCTGTGAGAGTTCATTTTCACTCTTATCATATTCAGTTATAATATTTTTAAATTGCTTAAGCTTTTCAGAATTAAGGGTAGATTCCTCAGTAAGCCTTTCCTTAAGCTTTTCATTTTCTTCAAGATCGTTTCTTGTAACTGTCACATCAGGTTTCTGCGCATCTTTAAGTGTGCTGTCAAGTTTAGCAATTTCTTTAATACATAATTCTTTTTCAAGCTTATAGTTAGCACACTCATCAGAAAGCTTATTTTCTTGCTCTTTGTCAAGACGGGCGTTGAGGAAAGCATTAATGTCAGAAAAGCCGTTCGATGATAAATCGTCAGAAAGCTTTTTTTCAGCCCCTGACAAATCATCTTCGTACTTTTTTAATGAAACCTTATTCTGCTCAAGCTTTGCGTTCTGAGTTATTATTTTCTGCTGACAGTCGGAATTGAGCTTTTTAGCCTGTTCAATATTTTTTTCAAAGGTATCAATTTGTTTTGAAATTATTGATACTGTGTTCTTTAGCGAAGTAATATCAGGGATACTGCTGTCAAGCTGCTGCTCAATGACTCTGAGCAATGCCTTGCTTTCTGAAAGCTTGGCCTTTGCATCATTTTCAGCTTTTGTTAGTTTGATTATCTCATCTGACAATCCTATTAAAGTGTTGTCAAGTCCGGCAATTTCATCATTTAACTTTGGCAGTTCAGCAACCTGTTCATTTGCTGAATTATACAGTTCAACAACGTCATTATAATGCTTTTCGTCATAAGGAATAAGTAAATTGAGAGCCTCAGTTTTATCCTTGATATATTGCTTTCCCTGTTCAATTCGTGATGAAAAATCACTTTGCTTCGCGATAAAGCCTGAACGCTCCTTTTCAAGCTTTGAAATAGTCTCGGCAAGTTGCAAAAGTTCCTTTTCATAGTTCTTGCCATTATTGTTATTTGATGGTGACGGATGATGTACACTTCCGCACACCGGACATGGCTCGCCTGTTTTAAGTTGACTTGCAAGATTCTTTGATAGAAAGCTTATATGCAAAGTGTACTTATCACTCTGTTCTTCTTTCAGGCGTTCAATTTGCTTTTCCTTTTCAGTAATTTGCAGATTGAGTTGCTCAAGACTGCTGACAAGCGTTGCAAGGCGTTGTTCGTACTGTGTCTTGTCGTTCATAAGCTTATGGCAGTTATCAAGCTCATTTTTTTCTTTTTCAAGCTTTGAAAGGTTGACCTGATATTGTGAAATTATCTTTTCACGCAATGCTGCCTTTTCATTTTTCAATGCTATTGTTTTATCATTTTTTTCTTTAAGTTCATTTAATTGCTCTGAAATTTCATTTGATTCATTAGTATCTGCTATGACAGCTTGTTTAGCTTTTGAATGCTGTGAATAATGCTTTTCAAGTGTTTTTAAAACTGTAAGCTTTTCGCGAAGCTTTTGAATATGTGGTGCTTGGTTTTCAAGAAGGTCAAGTTCCTTGTTTGAGTTTTCAAGTTGTTCTTTATATTTTTCAAGCGTTGACAAAAAATCTGAATTCTCTGTTTCAAGCCTTGTTTTATCAGATTTAAGTGAATAGAAGCGTTCATACGAAGGGACAATCTTTATACAGTTTGCATTTGCGATAAGAAGTTGTTCCTTCTGTGTCATTTCTGTGGATGAGAGTAATAGCTTGTCCAGTTTTTGTTGTATCTGTTCACGTTGAATAAAAAGTTTTAGTGTTTCAGATTCCTTTTCGAGTTTTTTCTTGAGTACATTTATGGTATCATTAATTCTTACAAGCTGTTGCTTGTGTTCGCTCTCTTTTTCAGCAATCTTTGAAACAACTTCATCAGCGTTTTCACGGGAGTCAGTGCCAAGCTGTTCGATTTTTGAATTGAGAACAGCACGTTGTTCCTTATTTGTTCTATCCATGGCGATTGCTTGTTCACATATCCATTGGCCGATTGCGTTCCAGTCATCAATTTTGAAAAGAGTATTAAGAATTTCCTCTTTTTCCTTTGAGGAAGCAACAAGAAAACTCTCAAACTTACCCTGTGGCAGGATTACGACTTGCATAAACTGATTGTATGTCAGCCCGATAATTTCAACAGCCTTCTGGTTTACATCGGCTTTTCTTGGATTTTCAAAGTAAGGAACAAACTCATCGTTCTCGGAATAATAACAGTTGCATTCATATTCGGTTTCAATCTTGCCTGTGCGTTTTTTTCTGTCATAGACACTACGGGTGAACTTATATTCCTTTCCCTTGACCTCAAAAACAAATTCAATTTCTGTTGGTATGCTATCTGCTCCGTAATTTCTGCAACGCATACTTTCAAGTCCGCCACGTGCACCACCACTGCTCTCGCCATAGAGCACATATGTAATAGCATCAAGAATAGAGGTCTTACCTGAACCAGTTTTTCCGTGTATAAGGAAGATATCGTTTCTGCTCAGCTTTTCAAAATTGATTTTCTGTTCATTTTTATAGGAAGCAAAAGATTGAAATCTTAGGAATTTTGGTATCATTGTTTATCCTCACCTCCCTTTATAGCACTAAGTGCTTTTTCAAACCACCTAAGTTCAAATTCACTAAGTTCGCTGTCAGATTTGTTTGAATAATAATCCTTCAACAACTCAATAGGGGAAAGCTTTACGATTTCTCTTGCTGTCAGTGTTGACATTGTTGATTCGCTTTTAATAGCCATTCCCTCAAAACAGAGTATATTTTCATAATGCTTTTTAAAGGTGTCATAGATATCGCCCGTTGGGTATTTATCGGTAACAACTATCTTTATATAGTCATCTTTTTTCTCGTCGTTTTCTGATATGTCAAGGAGTTCAAGATATGTACCCTCAATAATGCGCAGGTCACGCTGAGGGATTACTGGTATTTCGGTAATTTCCTTTCTTTCTGTATCATATATAGTAACAGTTTTATTCAATTTTGTTTCGCCGAAGGAATACTTATAAGGTGTTCCGCTATATCGGACCTTTTCTGTTACATTGTGAGGAGCGTGAAGATGCCCGAGTGCTACATAATCAAAACCTTTAAAGGTATCACTGCCAACACATTCAGCACTACCGAGCTTTGCACCTCTGTCGCTTTCGGATAGTGTTGCACCCGCAACAAAGCAATGCCCGATTAAAATATTTGTCCTGCTATTGTCCATTTCTGAACGTATTTTATCACAGACAAACCTATAAGCCTGATTATAATTATTAAAGCTTTCGTCAGGGAAAAGTGTTCTTGCAACATCAAGATTAAAATAGGGCACAAGATAGAAATCACAATTTTTGATGGAAATTGCTTTTATGTCTTTGGTTAATCTTCCTTCAATATAGAGTCCTAACTCAGCGAGCATTTTATTGCATAATGAAAGTCGTTCTGATGAATCATGATTACCAGCACATATCAGAACAGGAATTTTTATTTCACTGCAGAGTCTTGTTACAAGTTCATCATATAAAGCAAGTGCTTTTTGCGATACTATTGCCTTGTCAAAAACATCCCCTGCAATAATAAAAGCATCAATGCCATTATCTTTTATAATATTAATTATGTAGTCAACCATATACTTCTGTTCATCAATTATTGCATGTTCGTATAGATAAATTCCAAAGTGAAGGTCAGAAGTGTGAAGAATTTTCATTATAAGAACTCCTTTTTATTTTAAAATTGTGTTGAAATTTTCCTAAAAAAAAGGTATTATATAGAAGAGGTGAGAAAAATGCATCTTAAAAGAAACCAGAGCAGTAATTTTATAAGGGTTTCAACATTATATAAAGTATTATGTATCATGTGTATATTAATGCATATGTTTCTGACAACTTTTTTTCTAATAACTAATATTTACCCATTAATGATACTGAATTTAATAAGTATATTAATATATCTTTCATCATACCTTTTAATTAAATCAAAGCAATTTGTATTTGTTACGTTAGTCTGTTGTATTGAAATTGTTCTTAATGTTATGGTTTCATCATTATTTTTAGGATGGAACTCAGGATTTTATTTCTATCTATTTGGATTTATTCCATTATGTTTTTACTGCAAATTCAAGTCAACAATAACCCGATTTTTTATTGTAAGTTTAACTGTTGCATTTTTTCTTGCGACATATTTTATCTCTAATAATAATTCATCAAAGTTTTTTATAATGTCACATCATCCATTAGTTATACTTTATCTTACAAATGCTTTCTGCTGTTTTTGTGCATTATCATTTCTGTCTTATATATACACAAAAACAATTGTATACGAAACGAGCATACTTTCACAATCTAATAAGGAACTTGAAGTCCTCGCAAATACTGATCCACTCACAGGACTTTTAAACCGAAGAAGCATGATGAAGGCACTGTCAGAAATAGATATAAAGTATCTTTCACAGAACACAAAGTTTTCGATTATTCTTATTGACATTGATAATTTCAAGGTTCTTAATGACAAATATGGTCATGAGTGTGGCGACCTTGTGCTTAAAAAAATTTGCAGTGAAATAAAAATCACACTCCGTCAGGATGATGTAGTATGTCGTTGGGGTGGCGAGGAAATTCTCATTCTTCTTCCCAAAACCGAAATCAACGACGCAAAAAATGTTGCAAACAAAATAAGAAAGAAAATAGAAGATATGTGCTGTGAATATAAGGAATATAATGTGAAAGTAACCTTGACAGCTGGAGTAAGCTGTGCAGCAGAAGGTTATTCGATCTCTGATCTTATCAATCAGGCAGACACTTGCATGTATAAAGGTAAATCATCTGGTAAGAACTGTGTTGTTTCAGTAAAAGAAATTGACAAATAATATTAACAGGCTGTTTTATGCAGCCTGTTTTTTGTTCTGGGAAAAGTGAATATTACGCTTCTTGCTTTTTTTGAGTATATTTTTTATACTGCTGATAAAAAGATAAGCAAGTCCTATTATTGCTATTGTTGAAAACATTTTTCATTCCTCCATATTCATCTGTTTATTATATTGTAACAGATGAATTGTCCAATAAAACGGACTTAATAAAATGAAGGTAAAAATGCCTGTACTTATATAAATTATTATAGCATTTTTTGTCAACTCTTTCAACAATAAAAAATGTTGAAAAAAGTATTGACATATTTTTTTTATCATGATAATATGTAATAAACTAATGAGATGGAGATAAAGCCTTATACGAGCTTTTCAGAGAGTCGGGGTAGCTGAAAACCGACAGCAAACGGTATGGATAAATGGACCATTGAGGGCGGAGTGAACAGATAATTTTTATCCTATTATTCTTCGACGTATGCCTACGTTACAAGGCGGAAATGTGTTGGCATTTTGCGAAGACGTCAGTCATACATAATTATGACATTGACATTAAGGTGGCATAACAGATAGTATCTGTCCTTATATGAGGATAGGTGCTTTTTTATTTTTAAAAACACCTGTGCAAAATACAACATTCATTCATAGTGTGGAAATTCCACGAAAAAAGTGCAAATGCACAAATGATGAAAGGGTGTTTATTATGACAAACAACTTACCAAATGAAACAGGATTTTTCGGCGACTTCGGGGGAAGATTCATTCCACCACAATTAAATGGTATTCTTGAGGAACTCAAAAAGGAATTCAAGAAGGAAATTCAGGATCCTGAATTTATAAAGGAGCTTGAATTCTATCAGAAGAACTATACAGGGCGTCCTTCAGAATTCTACTTTGCAGAAAAGCTATCAAAACAGCTCGGTGGAGCAAAAATATATCTCAAGCGTGAGGATATGAACCACACAGGTTCCCATAAAATCAATAATGTTTTGGGTCAGGCACTTTTAGCAAAGCGTCTTGGCAAGAAGAGAATTATTGCTGAAACTGGTGCTGGTCAGCACGGTGTTGCAACAGCAACAGCTTGCGCATTGTTTGATATGGAATGTGTCGTTTATATGGGCGAAGAGGATACAAGACGTCAGGCTCTCAATGTTTTCAGAATGGAACTTTTAGGTGCAAAGGTTGTTCCCGTAACCAGTGGAACAAAAACGCTTAAGGATGCTGTTGACATAGCTTTTGGGGACCTTTGCGAAAGCTACAAGGATACCTATTATATGCTTGGTTCAGCAGTAGGACCTGATCCATACCCAGAGATTGTAAAGTACTTCCAGTCAGTTATCGGAAGAGAAGCAAAACAGCAGTGCCTTGAAGCAGAAGGACGTCTTCCTGATTATGTTATGGCTTGTGTTGGTGGCGGAAGCAACGCAATTGGACTTTTCTCACCTTTCTATGAAGATAAGGATGTTAAAATGGTGGGTGTTGAACCAGCTGGAAAAGGTCTTGATACAGCAGATCATGCAGCAACATTGACACTTGGAACTCCTGGTATTATCCACGGATTTAAGTGCAAGGTTATTCAGGATGAGAATGGCGAGCCTGCTCCTGTATATTCAATTTCAGCAGGACTTGATTACCCTGGTGTTGGTCCTGAACATTGCTTCTATCAGGCAACAAGCAGAGCAGAATACATTACTGCTACTGATGACGAAGCAGTCAATGCATTCCTTACACTTTCAAAGGTTGAGGGTATTATCCCAGCAATCGAGAGCGCACATGCTGTTGCTGGTGCATTAAAGCTTGCTCCTACACTTGATAAGGATAAGATTATTGTTATATGCCTTTCAGGTCGTGGCGACAAGGACGTTGCTGAAATTGCACGCATACTTGAACACAAATAATTAAAACTTCCTCCTTAATAAAAACCAAGCTCCCCATTTCTCAGGGGAGCTTTTTTATAATCCTATTTTCGACCAGTCAAATAATTCACCAGGATCAGTTTTTAAAGGGCTGTATTCGCTATGACCGATTATATGTTGTCTGTCGTATTCAAGAGTATCATATCTTTTACAGATATTCCTTAGCAGTTTTTCAAGAGAAGCATATTGTTCATCTTTGAAGCCGATAAGATTTTTATCAATGCTTTTGTATTCATCATTAGGAAAATATTGTGCCATATCTTTCTTTGAGCCTATTGCCATTATTTCAATACCTATAGAATAACGGTTTAGCTTATTTTCATAATTAGGGTTATTGTTGAGAGTGCCCTTGCCAGCGTGATAGGCTGTACGGTTTTCTTCAACGCATTTTATAATTTCACCGTTTCTGTCAATGAGGTAATGTGAGGATATTCCATAATCATTATATATTTTCAGCATATCGTCCACTTCAAAGGGACTTTTTGGCTTTTCCATAACATTACTCATAAAATGAATGACTATATGTGTTATTTCTGTGTTCCGCTCTTCTGAAAGATTTTCAGGAAGTAGCATTTTTATACTTGGAATTTCTTCAACCTTAACACTTGAATTCTCATCGGAAGATAAATTACTTTCTGACGAGTTTTCTGTTTTTACAGGATCAATTTTACCGCAGGAAGTGCAGGTTATAAGGGAAAATAATGTTATAAGTATAAACGCCGATTTTATAATTTTCATAATACACCTGCTTTTCAACTTCTGAATCGATTAATTTGACATAATAATATCATATTATACAATAAATTACAACAAACGTATGGCTTCAAAAGTATATACTTTTTATCATTGCCAATAATAGAAGAAATTATTATTAGGTGGTTATGTATGGAAGGCAGAAATACAGCTAACAGGAAGGAAATAAATTATATTCTTATTCTAAATATAATACTTGTTCTTAATTTTGTTGATCTTATTCTTTCTTTTATAGGATTACAGGTCGGGTATTTTATTGAGGCAAATGGGCTCCTTTTAAATATATATGAAAAATCACCATATACTTTTATACTATTAAAAGTAGCAATAATACTTGCATTTTATTTAATATGTAGGCTAAATATAAAAAAGATAAGTCAGTTTATAAGATATCTTTTATTTGTACCATTGAGCGTTTACAGTTTTGTTTTTTTACTTCACCTTATGACACTCGGTTCACTCATGTTTTAAATATATTTTATTACAGCCAGCGGGTTTAAAGAACCTGCTGGCTTTTTGATTTTCTTATTGCTATATTGAAATGCCATAATTCGAGCTTTTGCATATAATGTATTATGCAAAATAAAGTGACTGTTTGCATATAAGTATGCAAATCCTGCCGCTTTCTGTATACTATATGACAAATAATTTGGAGGTGAAAAAATGGAGAAGGTTATTGAAACAATTGTTGCAGGGCTAGGTGCGATTTTAGGGTTCGTGTTTGGGGGTATGGACGGAATGTTCTTTGCTCTGCTTGCTGTAATTGTAATTGATTATATTTCTGGTTGCCTTGTTGCTATTGTGCAGAAAAAGCTCTCAAGCGAGGTTGGTTTTAAGGGGATATCGAAAAAGATAATCATTCTCTCTCTTGTGGGGGTGGCTCATATTCTGGATTCGCAGATAATAAGAGGCGGTTCTGCTTTGAGAACAGCAACAATTTTCTTTTATATTACTAATGAAGGTATTTCAATACTTGAAAATGCCGGCAGGCTTGGATTACCATTGCCGAAAAAGCTTAAAGATGTTCTTGAGCAACTGAATAAGGAGGAATCGGATGGCACAGATAAAGGGAATTGATGTTTCTATATGGCAACCCAATATAAATTGGGTTAAGGTAAAAAATGCTGGAATAAAATTTGCAATTTTAAGAGGAGCATACGGAACTTACAAGGATACGAAGTTTGATGAGCATATTAAGGGTGCACAGAGTCAGGGTATTGACGTCGGAGTATATGTTTATTCCATAGCTTCTACAATAGCGGAGGCAGAAAAGGAAGCAGAATTTATACTTGATGTCATTAAGCCATACCGTTTGACTTATCCTGTTATATATGATATTGAGGATGAAAAGCAGTCAAAACTTAGTGTTAAAGCAAGAACAGACCTTTGTATTTCTTTCTGCGAGAAGATTGAAAATGCCGGTTATTATGCAATGATTTACGCAAACAAATACTGGCTTGAGACAAAACTCGAATATGAAAGACTAAAGGTTTATGATATATGGCTTGCACAATGGACAGATGAGCCGACATGGTCAGGTAACTATGGAATATGGCAGACAGGTCAGCAAATTATTGATGGAATTGGAAACTGTGATACTAATATATCTTATAAGAATTATGCAGAGATAATTGCTTCAGCAAAGCTTAATAACCTCGCAGAGAACAACACACCTGTTGTTACACCACCACAAAAAGAGGAAACTGTGAATATTCCCCCAAATGCATCATCAGGATTGGGAAGTATAGCACTCAAAACAAAGGTTTCAATAAAATCAGGCTCTGTCTGGGGTGGATTGACAAGTGCAAGAGGTCAGGCAATAAGTATAAGTCCTGAATATATCTATGATGTGGTTCAGATAGGAATACACCACGGTGTGACGGAAGCATTACTCCAGCCTATAAATAGCTGGGTTGCAGTAAGTAGCCTTATTAATCGCACGTCCACAATATCAAAGCCACTTCCTGTTAAAGCACTTGCTGTCGGTTCGAAGGTAAGATACAAGGGATACGTACAGTATTCGAGCTGGGGAACAGGTGGAAAACCAATTTATGTTGACGGAACATTTACAGTCAGACAGCTAATAAAAGGTCGAGCATATGGTGTTTTGATTGATCAACTTGGATGGATTTCAGAAAAGGATGCTAAATTAGCATAATTAGTTATAAAACCCCGTTATTCTATTTTATGAAAGTAATTATATTTTTCATGCAGTTTTTTTCAGTTATAATATTAAAAAGAAGAAAATATAAAAAAATATGAAATATTTTCTTCAAATACTTGCATGATATGAATTATGTGCTATACTATTAATGTAATTTATAATAATGGGGGAATATAAATGGCATTTAAAAACGAATACCTTAAAAAGGTATACGACAAGGTTTGTGACAGAAACCCGGGGGAGAAGGAATTTTTACAGGCTGTAATGGAAGTTCTCGAGAGCTTTGAACCAGTAGTAGAAAAAGATCCTTCAATTATCAAGACTGGCATTATTGATAGAATTGTTGAACCTGAAAGATTCGTTCAATTCAGAGTATCATGGGTGGATGATGCTGGAAATGTACAGGTTAACCGTGGCTTCAGATGTCAGTTTAACTCAGCAATCGGACCATACAAGGGCGGACTTCGTCTTCACCCATCAGTATGTGCTTCAGTAATCAAGTTCCTTGGTTTTGAGCAGATATTTAAAAACAGCCTTACAGGTCTTCCTATGGGTGGCGGTAAAGGTGGATCAGACTTTGATCCTAAGGGTAAATCAGACAGAGAAGTTATGGCTTTCTGCCAGAGCTTTATGACAGAGCTTTCAAAGCACATTGGTGCTGACACGGACGTTCCAGCTGGTGATATCGGAACAGGTGCGAGAG
The DNA here is from genome assembly GCA_023395435.1 of Bacillota bacterium. Classification (GTDB taxonomy): domain Bacteria; phylum Bacillota; class Clostridia; order Oscillospirales; family Ruminococcaceae; genus SZUA-444. The sequence goes on along the minus strand of JAEWZG010000084.1, from coordinate 1,889 downwards.
AAATTGGTTATATGTTCGGACAGTACAAGAGACTTCGCAACGAATTCACAGGTGTGCTTACAGGTAAGGGACTTTCATACGGTGGATCACTTGCAAGAACAGAAGCAACAGGCTACGGCTTATGTTATTTCACAGAAGAAATGCTCAACTGCATGAAGAACGATAGCTTCAAGGGTAAGACTGTTGTAATTTCTGGTTCAGGTAATGTTGCAATCTATGCTACACAAAAAGCTACTGAGCTTGGTGCTAAGGTTGTTGCACTATCTGATTCAAACGGATACATCTATGATGCAAACGGAATTAACCTTGACGTTGTTAAGCAGCTTAAAGAAGTTGAAAGAGCAAGAATTAGTGAATACGTTAACCGTGTTCCTGGTTCAACATACACAGAAGGCTGCAGAGGAATCTGGTCAATTAAATGTGATATCGCTCTTCCATGTGCTACACAGAATGAAATCAACGGTGACGAAGCTGATATGCTCATAAAGAACGGCGTAATTGCTGTTGCTGAAGGTGCTAACATGCCTTCAACTCCAGAAGCTGTTGAAAAGTTCCTTGCTAATGGAATTATGTTTGGTCCAGCTAAGGCTGCAAACGCTGGTGGTGTTGCTACATCAGGTCTTGAAATGTCACAGAACAGCGAAAGATTGTCATGGACATTTGAAGAAGTTGATGCTAAGCTCAAGAACATCATGATCAATATCTTCCACAATGCTTACAATGCTTCAAAAGAATACAACCACGAAGGCAATCTCGTTATGGGTGCTAATATCGCTGGCTTCCTCAAGGTAGCTGACGCTATGAAGTGGCAGGGTGTTGCTTACTAATAAAGCTAAATTGAATAGCCTGTATCTTTATTGATACAGGCTATTTTTGTTGTGCAAAGTTGACATTAAATATGAAGCATAGTATTATATTGGGGTAATAATATATTAAATAACGTTATAAGGTGGATGACACAGTGAAAAATAGATTTTATGCACTTGTGGTAAGCGCTTTAATTTTGAATGTACTTCTTTGTGGGTTGCCCGCTTACGCTTCAGTAAAAGATTCTGCGCATATTGAGGCTTTTAAGTGCGAACAGATTACTGGTGGGATATCCATAATAAGCGTAGATGTTTCAAAATCCGGAACAGATATTGTCGTTCCTGAAAAAATAGATGGAAAACTTGTAAAGAAAATAAATGTAAGATATAATGAATTGACATCTCTTGACGTCAGCAACTGCGCTGCTCTTGAAAGTCTTGTTTGCGATAATAATCTGCTAAGTGTTTTGAAGTTGCCTAAAAACGCACCATTGAAGCTTTTGAACTGTCGGGATAATAAGCTTAAGTGCCTGGATGTTTCTGAATATAAAGACATGAAAATTCTTGATTGCTCTAGAAATCAATTGGACTCATTAAAACTTCCAGACACCGTAAGCCTTGAGGAATTGAGTTGTTATAGTAATAATCTTAAGGAACTTGATGTTTCACAATATGTAAATTTAAAATTCCTGTCCTGCTATCTCAATTATTTTTTAGAACTTGATATAAGTAAAAACACAGTATTGAAAGAATTACATTGCAACCATAATTTCATTCAGGATATGAGTGCTTTGAATGAATGGATAAAAACTAATGAGGGCGGAGTAATGCCACAAAGAACAATTTTACCTGTGGATGATATAAAGCTGTTATGCAACAATTCTTTTGCTAATGGAGAAACATTGATTTTGAATACTGAGCTTGATCCCGAAACAGCTACTTTTAATGACATTGTGTGGTCAATAAAAGATAGCGGCAAAACAGGAGCTACTATTCAAGGGAACAAGCTTACTGCAAAAAAGCCAGGCAAGCTTACAATTACAGCAACAATCAATTCAGGCAAGTCAGATGCAACAGCATATA
>JAEWZG010000104.1 GCA_023395435.1 Bacillota bacterium | reverse complement strand
GTTAACACCAATGTATGATGGCGTTATGAAAGGACGTACAATGTACGTTATTCCTTATTCAATGGGACCAATCGGTTCACCTCTTGCTAAAGTTGGTGTTGAGCTTACAGATTCAATATATGTTGTTCTTAATATGAATATAATGACAAGAATGGGTAAGGCTGCTTTTGAAAATCTTGGTGATACATCTAACGACTTTGTTCGTTGTCTCCATTCAAAGGCTGATATTGATCAGGATAAGAGATATATCGTTCACTTCCCAGAAGACAACACAATCTGGTCAATTAACTCTGGTTACGGTGGAAATGTTCTTCTCGGTAAGAAGTGCTTTGCTTTAAGAATTGCTTCATATCAAGGAAAGAATGAAGGCTGGATGGCTGAACATATGCTTATTCTTGGTCTTAAGAAACCAGACGGAGAAACAAAATATGTTTGCGCGGCTTTCCCATCTGCTTGCGGAAAAACAAACCTTGCAATGCTTATTCCACCAGAAGGATATCGTAAGGACGGCTATGAAATATTCACAGTAGGTGACGATATCGCTTGGATGAAACCAGGTCCAGATGGCAGACTTTATGCTATCAACCCAGAAAACGGTTTCTTTGGCGTTGCTCCTGGTACAAACGAAAAATCAAACCCAAATGCTCTTCATTCTGCAATGAAGAATACAATCTTTACAAATGTTGCTCTTAACAATGCTGATAACACTGTATGGTGGGAAGGGCTTGATAAGAATCCTCCTGTTGATGCAACAGAATGGAAGGGCGAAAAGGTTAACGGTAAGGAGTTCGTTGCTGCTGGCAATAAGCTTGCTAATCCAAACTCAAGATTTACAGCTCCAGCAATTAACTGCCCATGCATTTCACCAGAATTTAACAACCCACAGGGTGTTCCTGTTTCTGCTATAGTATTCGGCGGCAGACGTGCTTCAACAACTCCACTTGTATATCAGTCATTTGACTGGGCACACGGAACATATATGGGTTCAGCTGTTTCTTCTGAAACAACAGCAGCTGCAACTGGTGCTGTAGGTGTTCTTCGTCACGACCCAATGGCTATGAAGCCATTTATCGGTTACAATGTCGGCGATTACTGGGCACATTGGCTCGAAATGGGCGAAAAACTCGGCGACAAAGCTCCTAAGATATTTAATGTTAACTGGTTCAAGCAGGACGAAGATGGAAACTTCATCTGGCCTGGATTCGGCGATAACATGAGAGTTCTTGACTGGATCATCAAGCGTTGCGAAGGCACAGTTGATGCAGAAGAAACTGCAATTGGTTATCTTCCTAAGAAGGAAGATCTCAATATTGAAGGACTTGAGGATGAAGTTACTCCGGAAATCCTTGAAAAGCTTCTTGCCGTTGATAAGAGTCTTTGGTCTAAGGAAATTGCTGAAATGCGTAGATATTATAAGGAAGATATCGCTGAAAAAGGCGGTCACGTTCCTGCGGCTCTATGGGAGCAGCTTGATAAGATCGAAGCAAGACTTGCAAAGTAATAAATTTGTTAATAAAAAAAGGATTGCAAATTAATGCAATCCTTTTTTGTTATATAATTGTATACTCAAGATTTTTCCACAAGAGCCTTGTGCCCTCATCAATTTCCATAGGTAGCAATGCTCTTGCCACTAACAAATCATCATTGCTTTCTAAATCTATTCTTTTGAGAATGGCATAATCACCATCAATTTTAAAAACAATATATTCTTTAGTTTCCACTTTTTGCTTCCTTTTCAACTTTAATATTTTTCTTATTATAACGCTTTTCAAAAATTATTATTGCAATGAGTAGAATTACCCCCATAAATGATATAACTATTCCTTTGATTAAATAATCAGGCAGGAACCTCATAGTAACAGTATGTGATCCCTCAGGGACTTCAATACCAATCAGAGAATTAACAAGAACAGTAGGCTTGACTTTCTTACCGTCGACTTTAATTGTCCAGCCATTTTCATAAGGAATAGAAGTGTATAAAATCTTATTATTATGAGCGGTAACCTTACCCTCAAGATAAGTGTCAGTGTGCTTTGTGATATTCCATTGATTATTCTTCAAGGTATTTATAGTCTTCTCAAAAGTAGCTTTATCAAGGTAATAGAAATATTGATCTATCATATACAGATCTTCTTTCGTCGGGGTTGTTATAATAGAAACTTTTTCTCCTGCATTGAATTTTCCAAGTCTGACAATGCAGTAATTATCTGCCTCATAATAATAATCAATAAATTGTTTATTTACCCAGACATTCATTGATCTTTCATAATTACTCGGGAAGTATGCATATATGACATCATCGGTCGGAGCAGTAATACTGAACTCAATGTGGGCATTTATTCCTTGAACAGTAGGGGAATATTTTGTATGATCACCTGCATTATCGACAGTAATATTCTCGTAATTTATATCATCAATAGTAATTGGCTTAAAAATATTGTTTGATTCGTCGCTGCCTGTTATGCTGTTGATAAGTGCATTTTGATTTTCAAAAGGATTAATATTATCAATATAAACTTTCTTGATGTTATTATCAGACATAAAGCCTATAGACAGCGCATAAGGATTTTTGTATATTTCAATATCATTATTTTTTAGAAGATAATCGTAATTATATAGGTTCTTATCCTTATTTAGAATATATTTTACTCCAAAGATAGAATCTGTTATTTCGGTAGCACCAGTGTACCTTGTTGAATGTCCTCGCGAGGTAATGCCGAGCTTCCTCATCATCTCAATTACAGGAGCATTCATTGTTGAGCTTGAATGTGAAAGGCCGTTGAGGCCAAGAGCCATCGGGTCGTTTACTGTCCTGTGGAATGTCTTTTCACTTCGGAATAAACCATCGTCCATTTCATTAATCATTTCCACAGCTTTTCTTCCGTCATCAACATAATCGTGATAGGATGAATATTTGCTGTATAAAACATCCTTGTTAATTCTGTCAAGAGTATTAAGAGAGACAGTGAACATTTCAGTACAGATGAAAATTACTGTTATTATAGCATTTGTAGTCGTCCGGTGTTTCTTGTAGCCAAGCAGAACAACAAAATATATTGTGATAATCAGTGCGGAGGGAAGAATAGTTGTTATTGCAGGAATATATGAATATTTCTTGCCTTCAATATAGCAGAGGAAAATAATTATACCAAAGAAGCTTCCATATATCTGTTTGTGAGAAATCCCGTCAAGCTTTTCGAAGGCTTCTGCTGCGATAACAAGCATAATAAAGCACAAAACAAATGAATATCTAAATGGTAACCAATTCGGAACCTGAAAGCCATGCCATGCTAAATCTATTATACTTACATACATACAAAGAAAAATTGCGATAAGTAAAGTGCCATTTGCTATTTTCCTTTTTGAGTCAATCTTTTTATTCAGGAAATACAGTGGAACCAGAAGTAAGGTTAAACATCCACAGAATGTAATCGGCAAACCTTCTGGTCTTACAGTATCATAGCTAAAAGGCAAAAGCTTAGTGAGAAACTGTTCTATAGTGAACTGTGATTTAATAGTCAGGTCAGGCTCTGAAAACCCGAGTTTCCCAAGCTTTAGGGAATTATATGCCGGGAGTATTATTGCCATTGCACACATAACAGCCACAGCAACGCTGATGACAGCTTTTATTAGTGTTTTGATAATTCCTTTTTTGAATGAGTATTTACTACTTATAATAATATATTGAATAAAATATAGTCCAGTAAATATTCCTACCATATAGCCTATATAGTAATTTGATATGAACATTAATGCCAGAGGTATAATTAGACCTTTCATTCGACCATTGTCAATGAGTCTTTCAACTCCCATTATTATGAGAGGGAGATATATAAGCCCATCCAGCCACATAGGGTTCATAAGCTGAACAACACTGTATGACATTAATGAATAAAGTGTTGAAAAAATAATAATTGTGAAAATTCTGCTGCCTCTTTGATTTTTAAGGTATACAGCAAAAGTCAACGCAGCAGCACCGATCTTCATAAGCTGCATAAGCTCAAGAGCACCAAGCATCATCGAGCGAGGAAGTAGTATTGGAATAATAGAAAAAGGACTTGCAAGATAATAAGCATATATTCCTAAGAATTCACCCGATAGATTTCTGCTCCATGAATATAATAAGCTTTTATTACTCCAGAAAATATCTCTAAGGTGTTCGTAATAATATACATATTGACCGTTTAGGTCAAGGACAAGAACGGAGTTATCACCAAAGGGATGAACACCAAAAACAGCATAGACAAAATACATTATAATAACGGGAACAGCAAAAGTAATCAGATAAATCCTTTTGTTGAAAATCCACTGTTTTATAATATTATCTGTCATCTGTGTTCTCCTTTACTTTTAGTTTTTTACTTTCTATTCTATCGTTAATAATATACCTTGGCCTTTGTTTTATTTCTTCATAAATCTTTGACAGATAGTATCCGATTATACCAAGGCTGAACATAATTACACTGCTTGTGAAAAGCTGAAGAAGAATTACTGTAGAAAATCCTTCAAGTGACTTTCCTGAGATCTTATTGTATAGAGTGTTAATTCCAAGAATTACAGAAATAATGAAGGTTATAACTCCAATAACTGTAACAATTTGCATTGGCGCACTTGTATAGGATGTTATTGAGTTTATAGCATATTTAAAAAGCTTGCGTACAGACCATGTTGATTCGCCGACTTCACGCTTTTCAACATCAAAATAAACAATTTCCGTCTTATAGCCAACCCATTTTGACATAGCTCTGAAGAAGGTGAGTCTTTCAGGCATTTCATTTAGTGCGTCAACAACATTCCTGCTCATAAGCTTGAAATCAGAAGCATTCTGCATATCGATGCCAGATTCCTTGCTTATCATTCTATAGAATGTTTTTGAGAATAATCTATAGATAAAATTTTCTTTTCCTCGCGAGGATTTTCTTCCCTCAACAATATCAACATCATTGTTTTCCCATACGCGATACATCTCTACAATTTTTTTAGGTGGATGTTGCAAGTCACAATCAATAAGTACACATGCATCTCCTTTTGCAAATTTCAGTCCGGCAAAAATAGCGCTCTCTTTACCGAAATTTCTGCTGAAGTTGATTGCACTTATATTAGAATTATTTTCTGAAGCAGCAGATATTTCAGCCCAGCTGTTATCCTTTGAACCATCATTGACAAAAACTATTTCATAATCAATTTTATTTTCAACCATAAGATTATCAATAACGGATACTATTCTGCTGATGTTGCCTTCTTCGTTAAAGGCTGGAATTATAATTGAAAGCATAATTTACCCCTTTTTAAGTCATAAGCCCTCGTAGCAAAAGTACAAGGGCAGGTTTTCATTTTAGTCTTTTTATTCTGTAAGCTTTAATAAGAATAATCAGGGAACAAATAATTAAAGCCGAGCAGAAAATAATTATTATAAAATTCTCTTCTATCAATTTTTTATTTGAGAAGAGCTTTATTGCCAGTGCCAGATTAATAATAGACAGTAAAATAATAGCTGTTCCGATAAATTTCTTTTTCATAAAGAAAATCGATGTTATTCCCGCAATGATAAAAAAACTGATTAAAACTGATGGTGTATAGCTAAATTTAAAATTATCTGTAAAGCTGTTTTCAATAACTTTATTAAGCACAATAAAAATACAAACACCGCATACAAAAATAGATATGATAAAAAGAACTAAGCGAAGCAAATTCTTTGTTTTTTTAGTTTTTGCATACTGTGAGTTTTTTTCACATTGATGCTGAAGCTTCACAGCCTTCTGATCAAGCTTTTTAAACTGCTTTTGCACATCTGACATAAATTTCACATCCTTTATAAGATGTTAAAAGACATAAAAATTATACATAAATTTACCACAAAAGTCAATATGAAATATGTCATAAAAAAGCATGTCAACAGTATTATTTCAGGGCTTTTTTCATAAATTCCTCAGTTGAAATTCCACTTGGTCGGTTGTACCTGCCGAGAAGATAAAGGCTATTTGGATCCTTTGTAATATAATTCATTTTTTGCTCGCAAGTCAGTGTCGCTTTAAATCCTATTTGTTTTAAGTATTTTTCGCTTTGTTCACAGTAGAACCCAAAAGGATATGTATAAAAATAAGGCTGATAGTCACAATTTGTTTTGAGCATATCCTGAAGATTCAGAGTATCCCTTAAAAATAATGAATAGTAGTCGTCTTCACTTTCATATTTGTTTTTTTTGCTTCCTGCACGCCTGCTTGTATGAGAATGCATATTAAAGCTGTGATTGCCAATTTCAATACGTTTTGTCCTTAAAAGGTCAAGAATATCATCCCATGTCAGATAAGCATAAGATGGGTTTTTATCAGTGCATTCACTGTTTACTTTTGAATAATAACCAACGACAGAAACACTTGCCTTCATATCGTATTTTTCAAGAAGTGGAAGAACAAAAGCAAGGCTATTATAAAAGCCATCATCAAAAGTCAGTATAACGGGATTCTGTGGCAGAGATCCATCATTATTAACATAATTAATTAAATCACTTATAAGAATAGGAGAATAACCATTCTGCCTTAGGTATAACAGATCATTTTCAAGCGTTTTTGTGGAGATTACAAAATCACCGGAGCGTCTTTCGCTATCCAGAACGCTATGATACATAATTATAGGGACCTTTATACCTTTTTCTGCATCAATATTTACCGCAGAAACAGAAATTATCTGAATAAGTACAATTATTGCTAAGATAATAGCAATAATACATAAAAAGACTGATTTGATTCTTGAATTGGAAAACATAAAACAACCCCTTTCTAAGCATTTATATGCAATGATAAGGGGGAATTATTATTTTAAATTAAAAATAGAGAATATTCTCTGTTCCTTATTGATAAAATAAAATCATTTATATTCTTTAATCGGTGTTGAAATTCCATGCCACAAAAGCGGGAATGGTTAGTACTATGTGAGTCAGAGCCAGCAGTCTGTGGCAAATTGTACTTCTCTGAATAGGTTTTGGCTTTATCATTAAAATTAGTTCCCACAAGCGATCCGTTAATAACCTCAACAGCATCAGTAAGTTCTGGAAAAAGTCTTGTTTCTCTTATATATGAAGCTTCTCTGAAAGGATGTGCATGAATAACAATTCCATTATTTTCATGAACAAGATTTATAAATTCAGAGAGTGTTAAACTCATAATTTCAGGATGTTTTATTAAGAATTCCTTATCAATGCCATATATTAAAAATTCTGTTCCATAATAATTATATTCAAAACCCCAAAAAATGTCCATATCGTATTCCTTTGCTTTAATTTTTGCTTTTTCATATGGTAACAAAAAAAGTTCAATTTTATTTCTCCATGACATATTACGAGGGACGCATGTGTTGCCGTTAAAAAAATGATTTGTAAGTATAATTCCTGTATAGCCAAGGCTGTTATACTTTTCAAGCATTTTGTTAATATCATTTGTTGCACAGGCGCTTGCTTCGCTTGAATGCATATGTGTTTCGTATCTGAACAATTAAAATCACTCCTTCTTTAAACTGTATTATAAACTATATATCAATTTTAAACAATATGTGATTAACATAAATATTTTTGTATTATTCGGACAATATATATTGTATTTTAAACAGACTAATGATATAATGTATACATATTTAAGCGAATTAATGGGAGGTTTAATATGAAGTCTATTAAAACTAAATTTCTTGCTCTAAGCATGTTGTCAACTTTGGCGGCTGCTATAGTTTCAATTACAATTGCACTAACAATTAGAGACAGGACTAATTTGTTGCTTGCCATTTTAATAAGTTTTGGCTGTGCTTTAATAGTATTGGCTGTTAGCTTTATGATTGTAAGGAGATCAATTAACAAAATAACACAACCTCTTGAAAGCGCAAGTGAAAGACTAAAATCATTGGCAGATGGTAATTTAACCGACCCTGTCAATATTCCAAAGACGCAGGACGAATTATATGAATTGACTAATGCATTGCAGGATACAGTTAATTCTTTAAAGTTATACATAACAAAAATCACAGATGCACTTGTTAATATTTCTGAAGGCGACCTTACCGACAGGGTTCATGGTTCTTTCAATGGCGATTTTATAAAAATTAAGAGTACATTCAATACAATTCTTTTATCATTAATTGATACTTTTTCTAATATTAGAAATGCAGCAGATCAGGTAAACAACGGTGCAAATCAGGTGTCAAATGGCGCACAGGCATTGTCACAGGGAGCAACTGAACAGGCAAGTGCTATTCAAGAGCTATCCGCTACAATTTCCGATGTGTCACAACAGATTAATAATAATGCTAAATCAGCAAAACAGGCTGAAAGTATAGTTGATAATACAATGGCTAACATTATTTCTTGTAATGATGACATGAACAAGATGCTTGGTGCTATGGAAGAAATAAATGTTTCTTCAAATGAAATTTCAAAGATTATTAAGGTTATTGATGATATAGCATTTCAGACCAATATTCTTGCTCTGAACGCCGCTGTTGAAGCTGCAAGAGCAGGTTCAGCCGGTAAAGGCTTTGCTGTTGTTGCTGATGAAGTAAGAAGTCTTGCCGCTAAGAGTGCAGAAGCTGCGAAACAGACAACAGCACTGATCGAAGGTTCAGTTGAAACTGTTGACCGCGGTTCTAAAATAGCAAAGCAGACTGCAAAATCACTTGCTGAAATTGTTAATATGTCAAAAGATATTGATGATATAGTTAAAAGTATTAGTAAGGCATCTGAGAATCAGGCAGAATCAATTCATCAAATTAACACTGGTATTGACCAGATCTCAGCAGTAGTTCAGACAAATACAGCAACAGCAGAACAAAGTGCTGCCGCAAGTGAAGAGCTTTCAGGTCAGTCATTGCTACTAACAAACATGATTGCAAAATTCAGACTTGGTGATAAGGAAAAGCTTTTTAGTGGTGCAGACAGTGCAGTAATGACAGGTGGCTTTGGTGGGCTTTCAAGCACCTCATTAAACAGTTTTGATTTTGGTGGAAGTTCAGCAGCTCCTGCTGAGGAATTTGCTTTTGGCGGAAGTTCAGCACCAGCTAATGAGTTTTCATTCGGTGGCAATGCGACACCAGCGCCTTCACAAGCCGATGAGTTTGCTTTTGGTAGCAATACAATACCAGCCCCAGAACAAGCCGATGAATTTTCATTCGGTGGTAGCGCATCATCCACTCCGGCAGATGAATTTGCATTCGGTGGTAATACGCAATCCAGTTCCGATTTTCAGTTTGGCGGGGATTTAAAGATTGACCTTGATGATGATGACAGCAAGTATTAATAGTTAATATAAGCTAAAGCCACAAGTTTTCTTGTGGCTTTTTTATGCTATAATAAGTATGAGGTGAATTCTTTTGAATATGTCACAATGTACATTATGCCCACGTCAATGTAAAGCTGACCGAACAATATCAACAGGCTTTTGTGGTGGTGGCAATAAAATAAAAGTTGCAAGAGCTGCTCTTCATTATTGGGAGGAGCCATGCATAAGCGGAGCAAATGGTTCAGGCACAATATTTTTTTCAGGTTGCACATTGAAATGCTGCTTTTGCCAAAATTATAAAATTAGTGCTGAAAATTTCGGTAAAATTATTTCGGTAGAACGACTTGCACAGATTTTCCTTGAGCTTCAGGAACATAAGGCTGAGAATATTAATTTAGTCAACCCGACTCATTATGTTCCATTAATTATACAGGCACTTGATATGGTGAAGGATAAGCTTAATATCCCGATAGTGTATAACACTGGCGGATATGAGCGCGTTAATACGTTAAAAATGCTTGAAGGCTATGTCGATATTTATCTCCCTGATTTAAAGTATAAGGACAGTGTTATTTCACAAAAATATTCAAAGGCAAAGGATTATTTTGATATTGCTACAAAAGCAATTAAGTACATGTATGAACAGGTTGGCGAGCTTGAGAACAACGGTGATATGCTGAAAAAGGGCTTGATTATCCGTCACCTTGTTCTACCTAATAATCGTAACGATTCTATTGCTGTGCTTGACTGGATTGCTGATAATTTTAACAAGGATAAAATTCTAATAAGCTTAATGAGTCAATTTACCCCTTTTTATAAATGTACAGAGCATCCAGAGATAGACAGGCGTATATCCACCTTTGAATATAATAAAGTTCTTGAACACGCGCAAAAGCTTGGACTAAAAGGCTATATGCAGGAAAAGTCCTCAGCAAAAGAAGAATATACTCCTGATTTTGATTTATCGGGAATATAAAAAACCTCAGTAAAAAAGTACTGAGGTTTATTACATTCCATTAAAGATTGCAAATAGCAAACCAATCAATGTTGCAATTCCAGTTAAAACTATCAAAGCAATAAGTGAGTTCTTATCTTTCTCATCGGATGGACTTACATAAGGCTTCGTATAATTCTTTTTTTGAGAAGGATTATAGCTGTCAATAATATTTATATGTTCGTCATAGTAACTTGTGAAGCATTGAGGACAAACACTTCCATCATCATTGTGAAAAACATATCCACAGTTTTTGCATTTATGTCTGTAACTCATAATGTCACATTTCCTTATAGTATTTCTACGCCGCTATTATGTGGTGTGCAAACCTGTGCAAAGCTGTATTTATCTTCAAAAGCTTCTGCACATTTTGAAGCATATTTCTTCTTTTCAAAAATACCATATACAGCTGAGCCACTTCCGCTCATTAATGCCCCCAATGCACCCATATCCATCATTTCTTCCTTAATTCTGAATATTTCATCATTATCAACAGCATACTCCAATGCATTGAATAATAATCCTGACATCTTTTCAAGATCCTGAATAGTGATAGAAGCAACAAGCTCTTCAAGCTCTGATGATTTGGCATATTCAAGAGAATCAAATTTCTTATAAGCTTCTGGCGTGCTGATGTTAAAGTCTGGTTTTACGATAAGTATATAGCATTCAGGAATATCAGGTAATTGATTTAAAATATCCCCAACACCTTCTGCAAGAGCTGTTCCTCCGTTAATACAGAAAGGAACATCTGCACCGATTTTTTCACCTATATCATAAAGCTCATCATCGGATAGTTCAGTTTCCATTAATTTGTTAAGTGCAACAATCATTCCAGCAGCATCAGAACTACCCCCTGCAAGACCTGCCATAGATGGAATATTCTTTTCAATAGTAATATCAATTCCAACAGGCTGAACCTGAATATGCTCAAAGAAAGCTATAGCAGCTTTGTATACCAGATTACTGCTGTCGCATGGAATCCCTGACGCGTCACAAAAAATTCTAATTTCGTTTAACTCGTTTAGTTCTATTTTTAGTTCATCGAAAATAGAAACTGTCTGCATGATTGTTTTTACAAAATGATAGCCGTCATATCTTTTGCCGAGAATATCTAATGATAGATTTATTTTCGCTGGCGTTCGGACGGATACTGAGTCTTGCATTTTAAAATATCACTCCTGATTTAATTAATTATTTATCTTTCAGACCATTTAAAAAGTCTTCAATTCTACTGATTGCTTCTTTAAGATGACTAAGTGAATAAGCATATGAAACTCTGATAAAGCCTTCACCACTTTCGCCGAAAGCATTACCAGGTACAACAGCAACTTTATGTGAAAATACAAGCTGCTCACAGAATTGTTCACTTGAGAGTCCTGTGCTTTTAATGCAAGGGAATACATAGAATGCACCTTCAGGATTAAAGCATTCAAGACCAAGGCTGTTGAATGCATCGACAAGATAACGTCTTCTCATATTGTATTCTGAGACCATTTTCTTCACGTCATTATCGCAGTTTTCAAGTGCTTCAATTGCTGCATACTGGCTGATTGTCGGTGAAGACATAATGCCATATTGATGGATTTTCAGCATATGTTTAACAACTTCCTGCGGACCACCAAGGTATCCAAGTCGCCATCCTGTCATAGCAAAAGCCTTCGAAAAGCCGTTAATCATAATTGTACGTTCTTTCATTCCTTCAATACTTGCGAAAGAAACGTGCTGTTCACCGTATGTTAGTGATGAATAAATCTCATCAGAAAGCACCATAATGTTTGTTCCGCTAAGAACCTTAGCAATTTCCTCAAGATGCTCTTTTCTCATAACAGCGCCTGTTGGGTTGTTAGGAAATGGAAGAATGAGTAACTTTGTCTTGTCAGTAATTTTTTCTCTGAGCTCGCCTGCTGTAAGTCTGAAGTTGTTTTCAAGTTTTGTTTGAATAACAACAGGTACACCACCTGTAAGTCTTACAATAGGAGCATAGCAGACAAAGCAAGGTTCAACAACGAGAACTTCATCGCCTGGTTCAACAATAGCTCGTATAGCTAAATCAATCGCCTCAGAGCCACCTACTGTAACTATTATTTCTTTATCGGGGTTATAGCTCACCCTTGTTTTTTCTTCAGTATACTTTGAAATTGCTTTTCTAAGTTCAATCAATCCTGAATTAGCTGTGTAGAAGGTTTTACCCTTCTCAAGAGCAGTTATTGCTGAACGTCTTATACTCCATGGCGTAGGAAAATCAGGCTCACCAACTCCGAGGGAGATTACCCCATCATATTGTTGAGCAATATCAAAATATTTTCTTATACCAGATGGCTTTATATTGTAAGCAATCCTTGATACTACTTTATCATAATCTATCACGGGGAAACAAAGCCCCTTTCATCAAGCTTTCCATCATATAGTGTTATGCCCTTATCCTTGTATCTTTGCAATACAAAGTGAGTAGCAGTTGAAAGAACACCATCAATTGTAGCAAGTCTTTGTGAAACAAAAAAAGCAATTTCACGCAGTGAAGGTCCTCTTACTGTAACAGCAAGATCATATGCTCCTGACATAAGAGAAACATCCTCAACCTCATCAAACTGCATAACAGTCTTTGCTAAATCGTCATAGCCATATTCAGCCTTAGGCGATACTTTGAGTTCTATGAAGGCTGTAACAGTATCCTTACAGGCAAGTTCTTCATTTATAATAGTACTATATCCTTTGATAAAGCCTTTATTTTCATAATCTTTTATCTGTGCCGCCACCGCTTCTTCAGTTGTGCCAAGCATTACCGCAAGCTCGTGATTGGAAAGTCTTGCGTTTTGTTTAAGAAGTTCCAGTAAAGAATCCATTATATAGCCCCCTCGCGTATTTATACTTTTTAATTATACAGCGATTTTATTTTTTTGTCCAGTATTATTTGTTGACATTAGTATATTATGGAATTACAATAGTATTAGTTTAATTAAAAGGGATGTTTGATATGCATATAAAAAAAATTAATTACACAACAATCAAAGACGCAATAAAACTTATACTTGAAGTTTTTATGGAATTTGAAGCTCCTGAATATTCTGATGAGGGTATAAAAACATTTACTGATTATGTAATGAGCGATGAAACAAGACAGATATTATTATATGGCTCAAATATCTTTCTTGGATGCTACCATAAGAAAAAGCTTATCGGCATTGTTGCTTTCAGGAATGATAGCCATGTAAGTCTGCTGTTTGTTGATAAAAACTATCACAGGAAAGGTATTGCAACCCAACTTATGAAAAAGGCTGTTAATATATCAAAGAGAAAAGGAGTGAGAGAAATTACACTAAATTCCTCACCATATGCGGTTCCTTTTTACCACAGATTTGGTTTTGTTGATACCGATATGCAGCTTCTTACTGATGGGATAAAATACACTCCGATGAAATACATAATAAAATAATTTTAAATAACCTATTGACAACTAATAATCGATAGGTTATTATTATTGTAAACTAAATTCAAAATAGAAGTTTACAATTTGGAGGAGTTATGAATAAAATCTCAACAAAAATGATATGCCTGAGTGGCTTATTTGCTGCCCTTACAGCAATATGCTCACAGATAGCTTTTGATATCGGACCAGTTCCGTTAAGTTTTGCAACATTCGCAATATTTGTAACAGGAGGAATGCTTGGAGCAAAATATGGTGCAATCAGTCAGCTTGGTTATGTTCTAATAGGAGCAGTTGGTGCACCCGTATTTGCACATTTTACAGGGGGGTTATCAATTGTTTCAGGACCCACTGGTGGATACATAGTTGGCTATGTAGTGGCAGCCTTCATTATAGGATTAATTGTACAGAAGGTTAAAACTAACATATACGTAATACTCCCAATAGCAATGCTTATTGGTATTATTGCTTGTTATGCGCTTGGAACAGTATGGTTCATGCACGTCACAAACCGAAAGCTATGGGATTCGCTCGGATTATGTGTTTTCCCATTCATTCCTGGTGATATAATTAAAATTGCTCTTGCTACAGTTCTTGTTGCAAGATTGAAGAAAGTCATTAAAATATAGTATTATGAAGAAGCAGATAGAATTACGCCCTCATCACTTATTGTGTATCAAAAACTTTATAGGACAGGGTTATAGCGCGGAATTTGTTGAAAATATGTATTCTGTTATTACAATTCTTGATGAAAATCCTGATGAGTTGATTAAAATTAATGCAAGTCTTGATACTATATGTAGCAAATGCCCTGAGAATAAAATAACCTGTTGTAACAGCGAAGATAAGGTATCAATGCTTGATAAAAAGGTAATGGAAAGTCTTGATATTCATCATGGTGATGAAATGAGCTGGATTGATATTAAAGCAAAAGTATCTAAAGTAATTACACCAGAGAAATTAGAACAGATATGCAGTAGTTGCAGTTGGTATTATATCTGTGGTAATAAAAAATAAAAGGCGGAAGATTTCCGCCTTTTTTATTTGTTTAGAACATAAATTCCAAGATTCAGATATGCAGCAAACGACAGCCATAAAATATATGGTATCTGGAGATACGCGGCAATCGGTTTTATCTTGAAGAAAGATACCATCATGAAAATTACGACAATCCAAAGAAGAATAATCCACAGGAATCCGAGTAAAAGTTGGTCAAATGAGAAGAAAATAATTGTCCAGAAGAAGTTTATTACGAGTTGGAGAAAATAGAGGAACAGTGCATCTGTTT
>JAEWZG010000096.1 GCA_023395435.1 Bacillota bacterium | reverse complement strand
GGTCATATCTTCTTGCATCAAAGAACAAAGCATTAAGATGTGATTCAGCACTGTCTACTGTAGGAGGCTCACCAGGACGGAGCTTCTTGTAAACTTCAAGCAAAGCTTCCTCACGGTTTTTTGTAGCATCCTTCTGGAGAATTGTCTGGCTGAGTCTTTCATCAGGACCGAACATTTCTTCAATTTCCTCATCAAGTCCAAGTCCAAGGGAACGGATGAAAGTAGTGATAGGAATTTTTCTGTTCTTATCTATTCTTACATAAACTACATCGTTTGAGTCCATCTCATACTCAAGCCATGCACCTCTGTTTGGAATAACTGTAGTTTTAAAAAGATCCTTACCTGTCTTGTCCTTTTCCGAAGAATAATATACGCCAGGAGAACGAACCAGCTGTGATACAATAACACGTTCTGCACCATTTATTACAAAGGTTCCACTATCCGTCATCAGTGGAAATTCACCCATATATACTTCGCTGTCTTTTATTTCGCCAGTTTCCTTGTTATTAAGTCTTGCAACTACTCTCAGTGGAGCTGAATAAGTTACGTCACGTTCCTTACACTCTGCGACAGAATACTTTGGGGTTTCATCAATCCTGTAATCAATGAAGTTAAGTTCAAGGTTGCCATTATAATCGCTGATTGCTGCGACATCCCTGAAAACTTCCTTAAGACCTTCCTCCAGGAACCACTGATAGGAATTTTTCTGCACCTCGATAAGATTTGGCATTTCCAAGACTTCGTTAATCTTGGCAAAGCTCATTCGAGTATTCTTCCCGAGCTGCTGTGGCTTGACATTCACCATAGGCTCAATCACTCCTTATTAAAATTTGCTTGGAATGTATCATTGCTCTAAAAACCGTAAAAAATATCGAATAAGTACTTGTAATAATGCTGAAATTGTGATATAATTTTGAGAGCAAGAGGGTATAACAATCCATATTGATACAGTATATTATTATATTATATTAATAAAGTGTTGTCAAGCAAGTTTTTAATATTCGTCAAAATGACCGTAATTCCAAAATATGAATTACGGTCATTGTTTATTTTGTCTATTAGCTATACATTAATTACCGAAACTTGTCGGGTCCTGTAGTGGATTACTGAATAATGCATAGATAATGAATATATTATCTGAGTTACTGATTCATAATCGGATTTTGTGGTCCAGTAATTAAACCTTATTCTTCGGATTAATTTCGCGAATAATTATCAGTGCTCTTAATTACTGCCAATACTTCCTATCTAAGCTTCTATACTGAACTGCCTGTGCAATATGTTGTTTCTCAATAATCTCTGATTTATTTAAATCAGCAACTGTTCTTGATACTTTAAGTATTCTGTCGTATGCTCTTGCAGACAAACCCATTCGCTCAAAAACATTTCTCAGAAGATTCTGTGCATCATCAGAAACAGGACAAACCTCATGCAGAATATCACTTGTTATTCTTGCGTTACAAGTTATTTGCGTTCCCTTAAAGCGTTGATTCTGAATTTCGCGTGCCTGCTGGACACGTTCTCTTATACTTGATGAGCTTTCTTCCTTTTGTTTTGAGGAAATATGCTCAAACTCAACAGGTGCAACCTCAATATGTAAATCAAATCTGTCAAGCATTGGCCCTGAAATTCTTGAGAGATAATGCCCTACCTGATTTTTATTGCAGATACATTTTCTTGTTGGATGTCCGAAGTATCCGCATGGGCAAGGGTTCATTGCTCCAACAAGCATTATGGAACATGGATATGTAACAGTTCCCGACGCCCTTGAAATCGTAACCTTTTGATCTTCAAGTGGCTGACGTAGAATTTCAAGAGTTGTTCTTGAAAATTCAGCAAGTTCATCAAGAAAAAGTAAACCGTTATGTGCAAGTGAAATTTCACCTGGTCGAGGAATAGAGCCACCACCTGAAAGTCCCGCTGGTGAAATAGTATGGTGTGGTGAACGGAATGGACGCTTTGTTATTAATGGTGTGTCCTTATCAAGACAACCCGATATGGAATGTATATTTGTAGTTTCAATAGACTCAGCAAAAGTCAATTCGGGGAGAATTGAAGGCATTCTTTTTGCTAGCATACTCTTGCCTGAACCTGGTGCACCAATTAATAGTGCATTATGTCCGCCCGATGCAGCAATTTCAAGCGCTTTTTTTGCATTCTGCTGGCCTTTTACATCAGCAAAATCAAGGTCGTTATCATAAGCACTCTTACCTATTATATATTTACCGACAGGATTGATTATTTCTGTTTTCTCAAAATAAGAGAGAAGCTTTGAAACAGAAGAAACTCCATATACTTCTATTCCTTCAACAACAGATGCCTCAAGCTGGTTTTCATACGGTACAAAAATCTTTTTTATACCAGATTTTTGCGCAAGAATCGTCATAGGAAGAACACCATTGACGCGTCTCACATTACCATTAAGCGAAACCTCACCGATAAAGGCACAGTCAGAAATATCGTCTTTTATGTAATCAAGTACCTTTAATAAAGCAACCGCTATAGCAAGATCGTGTACTGAACCTGACTTTTTTGTATCAGCTGGGGCAAGATTGACCATAACTCTGCACAATGGGAAAGTTATATCACATTCACGTAGAGCAGACCTGATTCTTTCACGGCTTTCTCTTACAACAATATCAGTTAACCCGACAATTTCAAAAAGAGGTGTACCCCTGCTTGTTTCGATTTCTGTGTCCACACAGAACGCATTAAGTCCAAATAATCCTAAGCTGTTAATTTTCGCAAACATATTTTTTCCCTTTTCGGCATTTTTATATATTTTATCACAAAATGAAAATTTTTACAATAAATAAATTATTTACTTCTAATTTTCAAACTGCTTCTGGGGACAATATTATTATAATCTTAAAGGAGGTTATTATATGAATTCAACTAAATGTAACAAATCTATCGAATGCACTGTATCAAACTGTTCATTCCACGCTCAAACAGAAGATTACTGCTCACTTCCTAAAATCTGCGTTGGTACTCACGAATCTGATCCAACAGTAAAAGAATGCACAGATTGTATGTCATTTAAGAAGAGAAGCTAAATAAAAAGAGAGGTGTTTTCACCTCTCTTTTTTTACATAAAACTTTTTCCTTCTGCAATATCTTTGACGAATTCATGCATTTCATTTTTTGAATTAATTTTACGAGTATGATTAATCACAGCCAGCTTTTGTGAGACAACCATTTTAGAAAATTTATCTAGTGCAGATAGATTTTGTGCCAGTGCCATTCCGAGCCCAATTGGCATTTCAATTTCATCAAAATCGTTATTCATTATAATCTCCTTTAGTATATTATAATTATTATACTCAATTTTCAAAAATATATGAAAAATACATAAATTAACATGATTTTGGTATTGATTTACTATGAATTTTGTGGTATTATTATGTCACGATTGATAATATATAATGTATCGGGAGGTAATTTTATGACAATAGATCAGATGAAAGTTCTTATTTCTGATGATTCCGTTTT
>JAEWZG010000081.1 GCA_023395435.1 Bacillota bacterium | reverse complement strand
CAGCTTCACAACCTATTAATCTGACATTTTCATCATTAATGAAATGATAAAAGCTACCCATAGCATTTGAACCACCACCTACACATGCAATTACTGCATCAGGTAGTCGGTTTTCTTTTTTTAGTATCTCTTCTTTTATTTCCCTTGAAATAACGGCTTGGAAATCTCTCACTATTACAGGGAACGGATGTGGTCCCATAACCGATCCAAAACAATAATGTGTATCTTCAACTTGTGAGGTCCATGCACGCATAGCCTCGGAAACAGCATCTTTAAGTGTTGCAGTTCCTGTTTTTACTGGAACGACTTTAGCTCCGAGCAGTTCCATTCGATATACGTTGAGAGCTTGCCTGCGTGTGTCTTCTTCGCCCATATAAATAACACATTCCATATTCATAAGAGCAGCAGCTGTTGCTGTAGCAACTCCATGTTGACCAGCTCCAGTTTCTGCAATAAGCCTGGTTTTACCCATTTTCTTTGCAAGTAATGCCTGCCCAAGAACATTGTTAATTTTATGAGAACCTGTATGATTCAGGTCTTCACGTTTGAGGTATATTTTTGCACCACCGAGCTTTTCGGTAAGTTTTTTTGCGAAATAAAAACGTGAAGGTCTGCCGGCGTATTCATTAAAAAGTTCAGTTAGTTCGCGATTAAAATCTGAATCCCTTTTATAATAATTATATGCCTTTTCAATTTCTATTAAGGAATTCATAAGCGTTTCAGGAGTATACTGTCCACCATATGGACCAAATCTTCCGTTTATATTAGTCATGTTTATCCGCCTTTCTTACAGCGGAAACAAATTCCGCCATTTTTTCTTTATCCTTATTGCCTGAAATATTTTCTATTGCTGAGCTGACATCAACAGCATAAGGTCTGAATTTATTGATAATTGCAGAAATATTCCCAACACTCATTCCACCAGCTAAAAAGAAGTCTCTTTTCATGTCGCAAATAAGTGAATGATCGAAAGTCTCTCCAGATCCACCACCAGAATCCAGTAGCACATAGTCAGAGGTACACTCGTTTGCTTTATTAATATCTGTGATACTTTTTATTTGAAAAGCCTTCATTATCGTTGCATCAGTTAATGACCTCAGTTGTCCTATATATTCTTCATTTTCGTTGCCGTGAAGTTGTATTATATCAATTGTTCCGGCGTTTACAAGTTCTAATATTACCTTAATATCGCTATTTTTAAAAACACCAACAGGTGATATTGCACTATTAAGATGTTTTCTCAATGTGTATGCTTCTTCTGGTGATGTGTATCTCTTACTTTCTTTTGCAAAAACAAATCCAATATAATCAGGGAGAAGTTCATTTGAATATTCAATATCGCACAATTGTCGAAGACCGCAAAGTTTAATTTTCGTCACTTTCCTCGAAGCTCAGAAAGCATTGCTTTCTTGTCAGAAGCACGCATAAGAGTTTCACCAATTAAAACAGCATCAGCACCAATATTGCGAAGTTTCTTTATATCATCGTGGGAATTTATTCCGCTTTCTGATATGAACAGAATATCTTTTGGCACAAGTTCTCTCATTCGTCTGCTGTTATCAACATCAACTGAAAAATCCTTCAAATTTCTATTGTTTACACCTATCATTCTTGCTCCCGATTTAATTGCCATTTTAATTTCACTTTCATTGTGAGCTTCTACCAGTGCAGAAATACCGAGTGTATCACAGGTTTTAATATAACTAGCAAGCTGTTTATTATCAAGTATTCCACAAATAAGTAGTACAGCTTTTGCACCGAGAATTTTTGCTTCATAAAGCATATACTCATCCACAACAAAATCCTTACGAAGGCAGGGGATTGTCACAGTATCAGCAATTTCACGTAGATAATCATTGTTACCGAGAAATTTGCTTGGCTCTGTTAAAACAGAAATACAATCAGCCCCAGCGGCTTCATAGTCTTTAGCAATTTCAAGATACGGAAAATCTTCAGAAATTATTCCTTTTGAAGGAGAAGCTTTTTTGCATTCGCAGATAAAAGAAATATCATCAGTTTTTAAGGTTTTTTCAAAAGGGAAGTCTTTTATTGAAAATGACAAAGCCTTTGTTCTTAATTCATCTTCTGATATAATTTGCTTGGCGGTTCTTACACGCTCTTTTGCGTTATTTGCAAGCTCGCAAAGTATGTTCATATTATCCCTCACAATTTGATATAGTAATCAGCTTATTTAGTGTTTCGGTTGATTTTCCACTATCTATGATATCTGCCGCAAGCTCAATTCCTTCGGCAATAGAGTTGGCTTTTTCGCCGATATATAGTGCTGCGCCAGCGTTAAGTAAAACTGCATTACGCTTGTGTCCCTTTTCTCCATTGAGAATTGCTCTTGTTATTTCAGCATTTTCTGAAGGAACTCCGCCCTTTAAATCATTCTGAGTACAACGTTCAAATCCGAATTGCTCAGGTGTAATTTCATTGCATTTAAACCATCCATTATCAAATTCAGCAATCATTGTTGGCGCACATAACGAGATTTCATCAAGCTTATCCAACCCGTGAACTACCATTCCTTTTTTGACACCAAGCTTCATCAAAACCTGTGCGAGAGGTTGAACAAGAGATGAATCATAAACTCCTAATAGCTGTCGTTTTGGACTTGCAGGGTTTGTAAGTGGTCCTAGAATGTTGAATACAGTTCGTATTCCAAGCTCTTTTCTAATACTTCCTACATATTTCATTGAGGAATGATATTTCTGAGCAAAGAAAAAGCAGAATCCCACTTTTTCAAGAAGTTCGTTGCATTTTGCAGGTTCAAGATTTATATTAACCCCTAAAGCTTCAAGGCAATCTGCAGTTCCACAATCAGATGATGCCGCACGGTTACCGTGCTTTGCCACCTTCAGTCCTGCCGCTGCACAGACAATTGCTGTTGTTGTTGATATGTTGAAGCTGTGCGCATTGTCGCCTCCAGTTCCTACAATTTCAATTAAATCCATATCGTTATTAAATTTAGTTGCCGCATCTCGCATTGCTGCTGCACAGCCTGTTATTTCATCAATTGTTTCTGCTTTTGTGCTTTTTGTAGAGAGCGCGGCAAGAAAAGCTGCATTCTGCGTCGGGGTTGTTTCTCCGCGCATTATTTCTGAAATAACTGTGTATGCTTCATCATAAGTTAAATCCTGCTTATCTACGATTTTAACAATTGCTTCCTTAATCATAATTCTATCCTCCTATAAAGTTTGATAATATCTGCTTACCTTTTGGTGTCAAAATTGATTCGGGATGAAACTGAACTCCATAAATAGGATATTCCTTATGCTCAACCGCCATAATTTCTCCATTTTCGGTTTTTGCAGTTACATTAAGACATCCAGGCAAGGAATCTGGCGAGACAATTAGTGAATGATATCGTGCTACCATTATATTTTTTGGTAAGTCCTTAAAAATAGGGCAGTTGGTATTAATGGAAATCTGCGACTGCTTTCCGTGCATAAGCTGGTTTGCATAAGTAACTTCACCACCATAAGCATAACAAATAGCCTGATGACCAAGACAAACCCCAAGAGTAGGTATGCTACGTGAAATAGTACTAGCAAGTTCAGTAATAATTCCACTGTTTTCAGGTCTACCTGGACCAGGTGAAATTATTATTTTTTCGGGAGCAATAGCTTCTATTTCATCAATGGTCATTTCATCATTTCTAATCACTTTTATGTGAGGATTAATATCACCTATAAGCTGATAAAGATTATAAGAAAAGCTGTCATAGTTATCGATCAGCAGTATCATATTTTATCCTCCTCCGCTTTTTTTAGTGAATTAATAACAGCCGCTGCTTTGTTAATACTCTCCTGATACTCTTTTTCAGGATCAGAATCTGCAACGATTCCTGCACCGCTACGGACGAATACCTTTCCATTTTTTTTATACGCAACTCTTATTGCAATACAAACATCAAGATTTCCTGTGAAATCAAGGTATCCTATGGCACCGCCATAAATTCCACGTTTATTCTGCTCAAGTTTCCCAATAAGTTGACAAGCTCTTATTTTTGGTGCACCTGAAAGTGTTCCCGCAGGCAGGACAGCAGAAACCGCATCAAGACCGTCACACTCCTCACGAATTTCGCCGCATATTGTTGAGCCAATATGCATAACATGTGAAAATTTCTCTATGCATCTAAGCTTTTCTACAGAAACTGTACCAAATTTGCTGATTTTTCCCAAGTCATTCCTACCTAGATCAACAAGCATATTATGTTCAGCAAGTTCCTTTTCGTCTGCGAGAAGTTCTGATTCAAGAGCATTGTCCTCATCAGAGGTAATACCTCTTGGACGTGTTCCTGCAAGAGGGAAGGTGTGGAGAGTTCCGTTTTCAAGTTTAACAAGTGTTTCGGGCGATGCTCCAGCAATTTCTACGTCAGTTCCTGAAAAATAAAACATATAAGGAGAAGGGTTTAATGTTCTTAAAGTACGATAAGTGTCAAGTAGACTTCCTTCATATTCAGCGCTGAGGCAGTTTGATAGAACAATCTGAAAAATATCGCCCTCTTTTATATACTCTTTTGCATCCTGAACCATTTTACAGAATTCATCTTTGTCAAATAGTGCTTTTATTTCACTCTTAATTTTCCCGTCTACTTCTTTTTTTGGACTACCATTCTTGAGTATTTCAGAAAGCCGCTTTAACTCAAGAATTGCTTTGTCATAACCTGTTTTCCCATGCGAAATCTTCATGTTTACTATTAGTATTACTTTCTGACGGAAATTATCAAATGCAATTACCTTATTAAAAAGCATTAAGTCAACATCGTTAAAATTTTCGTTATCTGGCAATTCAGATTTTACTGTCGGCTCACTGTAGGCAAGATAGTCGTATGAAAAATATCCCACAAGACCACCAGTAAAAGGCGGAAGATACTCAAAGCGAGGACTTTTGTATTGCGACATTATCTGCCTTATTTCATTCTGAGGGTGACAGGTTGTAGTTTCTATATCACCAATCTTTATATTGTTACCAAGTGCAACAATCGAAAGCTTCGGGTCAAAACCAAGGAATGTATAGCGTCCCCATTTTTCATCTGCCGCAGCCGATTCAAGAATATAACAATGCTCAGAATAATTCTTTAGGATTTTCAATGCTTGAATAGGTGTACATATGTCCGACAATATTTCACAGCTTACAGGAATTATGTCGTAATTGCCAGTATCAGTTATTTTTTTTACTTCATCAAAGTTAGGTTTGAATTCCACATAGCACCTCCAAATAAAAAACTCCATTGACAAATGTCAAAGGAGTTTAATGTGTCGACAAACAAAAACGCCCTTGACAGATTCAATTTCTGTCAAGGACGAATAAATTTTTTATCCGCGGTGCCACCTTGATTCATTACTTTATAATATAGTAATGCCCTTGCAGAGTACTATTATACTCCCGACAACTAACGTATGCCATCACGTTGCAGAATACTCTGTATCAGAAATGATACATTTGACTGCACCCTCAGCGGTCCATTTGATAATCTGTTTTTCACCTGTATCTCAACATCACAGGCTCTCTGTAGAAGCATAATTACCTTTATCTCCGCCTCATCGGTTTACTGTATTATATCACATATATTTGATTTGTCAATATATATTAATCTTAAAATCCTAAAAATTTCATATGTGTTATTTTATGATATATATTTAATATGGTGAAATATAATATAGCGAAGTATAATTTTTATATAATAACTTAACGCGAATGATTTTGGAATGCCTGAGCAATATTCTTAATACCGTCTTCTATCTGATTGTTATTAAGATTCCCATAACCAAGTATGAGCTTATTTTTATATTTTAGTTTATTGATAGCATAATCATCAGCATATTCAGCACTTACACCGTATTCAAGCAATTTAGTCTCTTCGCAATAAATATTTTCAAATGAAACTAAAAGGTGAAGACCAGCATTCTCACCGGAAATTGTTGCTGTGTCCTTAAAATATTTGTTGATACATGATATAATATGCTGTCTTTTCTTTGCATAAATCTTCTTCATTTTATAAATATGTCTATCAAGCAATTTATTATTTATGAAGTCAGCCATGGCAAGCTGTGTTATTATTTCTGTTCTGACATTTTGTTTTTCAGCAACTTCTTTTATTCTTTCTATGAGGCAATCAGGAACAATCATATATCCAAGTCTTATTGCTGGAGAAAAAGTCTTGCTGAAAGTTCCGATATAAATAGTATGTTCAGAGTCAATGTTGTATAGTGGCTGAACAATCTTTTTACTATAGTTAAATTCACTATCATAGTCATCTTCTATAATGTATGCGCCATTTGATACTGCATATTTGAGTAGTTCCATACGTCTTGATGCAGACAAAATTGTCCCTGTCGGGAACTGATGAGAGGGAACAGTATATATAAGAGAAGGCTTATATTTGCAGTTCTGATTAAGTTGTGTAGTAATCATTCCCTCATCATCCACAGGAACCGGATAAATTTCATATTCTTTATATGTAAAAATATTTCTAACGAAGTCAATACTTGGATCTTCAAGCGCTATTCTTCGGTTATCAGTTTCAAATGAATCGGCTATGAGAGAAATTGCTCCTGAAGTTCCTGAAACTATAAATATATTCTGTGCATGACATTTGATTCCTTTTGAACGGTACAGATACTGACATAGTGCATTTTTAAGATTTCTGTTACCCGTTATTTCAGAGTAACCAAATGATTGTACAGAAGCATTCTGACAGGCTTTTTTTAATGCCTTTGACCACGTGGTAACAGGGAACATAGTATTGTCAGGTGTTCCTGTATCAAAAACAATATCATTACCGTGAGAATTAGTAACAGTTTTATTTATAATCTTTTTTTCAAAACATTTTTCAGGAAGCTTATAGTCGCTTAGAAGTTTAACATAAGTTCCTGATCCCTTTTTGCTTTCAAGATATCCTTCTGCAATAAGCTGTTCATATGCATAAATTACTGTATTCCTTGCAATATGTAGTTCACCAGCGAGGAATCTTGTTGAAGGCAACCTATCGCCATTGACTAATTCTCCATTTAATATTTTTCTTCTAAGGCAATCAATTAGTTCATTACATAAAGAGCCTGAATTGTTTTTATTAATTTTAATTCCTAAGATCATTTTATTCCTCCAAAAGTGGTTCTGCTAAAATATAAAATAGTGGTAGTTGTATAATACTAATTTTAGTATATAATAAAAAATATGGAAAAACAATAATAATTTTACAAAAAAGGAGAAATATTATGAAAATGATTAATTTTGCAGGTTCTGAAAATAAAATCAGCTGCGCATGTCTTGGCACAATGATGATGGGCACACGTATTAATAAAGCTGATTCATACGCAATATTGGATGACTTTGTTGCTAAGGGAGGAAACTTTATTGATACAGCAAACTGCTATTCATGGTGGTGGGGAGATGCGAACTCATACGGTGATGAAAGTGAAGAACTTCTCGGTGACTGGATGGAAGAAAGACAGAATCGTAAGGATATCTTTCTTGCAACAAAATTTGGTGGAAGACTTGTGGATCCCAAAAAGGTAAGAGATGAAAAAGGTGAAATAATCTGGGATAAAGTTCCTTCAAATTATGAGGGTTCAAGTGCAGAAACAATAAGAAATGCTATTGAAGGAAGTCTCAAGCGTCTTAAGACTGATTACATAGACCTTTATTATGTTCACGTTGATGACAGAACTGTTGATTTTGAAGAAACACTTTCTGCATTAAATGATCTTGTAAAAGAAGGAAAGGTAAAGCATATAGCTTGCAGTAATATTAGAGCATGGAGGATTTCAAAAGCAAAAGAAATCAGCAAGCAGAGTGGTTATCCAATGTTCAAGGCAGTCCAACAGGAATATTCTTATATAAGACCAAGTATCGGTGCGGATAGAGGGATAACACTTCATGTTGACGATGATCTTATGGACTATATC
This sequence comes from Bacillota bacterium, assembly GCA_023395435.1. Lineage (GTDB taxonomy): Bacteria > Bacillota > Clostridia > Oscillospirales > Ruminococcaceae > SZUA-444. Next base: position 139 of record JAEWZG010000081.1, on the reverse strand, counting down.
AAATCGAATAAAGATATGACACTTGTTGCTTACTCGCCATTATTAAAAGGGATTTATACAAGTGAAGAGAAGAGGAAGAATTATTATGGATGGGATTTCTTTGATAACGGAGAATCTATTGAAAGAGTCAAGGTAATTG
>JAEWZG010000099.1 GCA_023395435.1 Bacillota bacterium | reverse complement strand
AATACTCCATCATCAGTTCTTTTGACCTTGTGGAAGGTATGGCTATTCCTTATGAGCTTTATTACAAAAACAATAGCGAATATAACATAGCACTTCGAAATTCTTCACTTTCAAAGCTTTCACTTATTCAGCTTCAGAAGCTTGAAATGACGTATGGGAACTTATTTGTAAAAACAAGCAATTATAATAATCTTCAGAACATTATAAAAGTTTTTACTGATAATAAAAAATATACGGAGTTTTTAGATTCACTTAATGGAATACGTTCAAAAGTCAATATTATAATTGATAATGCTTTTAAATCAAAAACTATTGATAAGGAAGCATGTGAAATAGTATGCTTCAAAATTAATAATACAATCATTTCTTTTAACGCAAGTCAGATTATTCAGGCAATAACAAATGTCAGAGACGACAAGAAATACTTATACAATCATTGTATTCATGTTGCATTTCTTAATGGTCTAATGGGCAAATGGCTCAATCTTGATGATGAGCATATGCAACAGCTTGTTAAAATAGGCTTTCTTCACGATATAGGAAAAGCTAAAATTCCTCAAGAAATTCTTGATAAGCCAAGTTCGCTTACTTCTGAAGAATTCAAGATAATAAAGCTTCATCCAATTCATTCATTTAATATGCTTATTAATTCTGGCGAAAGGGACAAGGATGTGCTCATTGCTGTGCGTGGGCATCATGAAAAGACAAACGGCACAGGTTATCCTGACGGACTTACATATGATAGGCTTTCACTATACGCAAGAATAACAACTATTTCTGATATATATGACGCAATGGTTTCAAAGAGAGTTTATAAAGATGCTCAATCGCCTTTCGAGGTTCTCGATGAATTTTCACGCGGAAGATTTTCAAATCTTGATACTCATCTTATAAATATATTCCTTCAGAATATGCCATCTGAGCTCCTCGGCAGGAAAGTTGTTTTATCAGACGGACGTATTGGTATTGTAGCATATGTTAATCACAATAACTATGCTTTCCCTCTCATAAATGTTAACGAAGAAATTATTCAAACCAATGAAAATTTAAGATGTCTTTGCGTATGTGATTGAAGAAGAGACTTTGTAGTCTCTTCTTTTATTATGATTTGACACGTATATATATATCAATTATAATTAATAACAGAATGTTATGAGGTGATGGCGTGCAACTACTAAAATTAGCTAATAAATTAAAAGGCTCATCAAAAAGATACATCGTGTTTTTTAAATGGGTTTTTATATCTTGTTTTATTGGAATATTTGTCGGACTTGCCGGAACTGCTTTCCATTTCGGAATAGAAAATGCAATACATATGCGTGAAGATTTCCCTTGGATAATATGGCTATTACCTGTTTCGGGTGTCATAATAGTATTTTTATATAATATATCAAGAATGAAGAATGATCTTGGAACAAACCTTATTTTTCTTTCAATTAGATCTGATGCAAAGGTCACTATTAAGACTGCTCCTCTTATTTTTATAAGTACAATTCTTACCCATTTGTGCGGTGGTTCTGCTGGACGCGAAGGAGCTGCATTACAGCTTGGCGGAAGCCTTGCCGCACCATTCGGCAAACTATTCAGACTTGATGAAAAAGATAAAAAGATACTTATAATGTGCGGTATGAGTGCTGGCTTTGCTTCACTTTTCGGTACACCTGTTACTGCTATTGTTTTCTCAATGGAGGTTTTATCAGTCGGAATAATGTATTATTCAGCAATTCTACCTTGTGCTATTTCATCACTTGTTGGTTTTGGTATTGCATCGTACTTCGGCGTAAAGGCTCCTTTTTATGAACTTAAGAGCGTTCCTGAACTTTCAATAAAGAGCACAACATTGACAGTTGTGCTTGCAATAGCGTGTTCCCTTCTTGGAATAGTATTCTGTGTTTCTATTAAAAGTGCGGGCAAGTATGCAAATAAATTTTTTAAAAACTCATATATACGAATTATTATTGGTGGATTTATTGTAATTGGTCTGACTTTTCTTGTCGGATGCTATGATTATAACAGTGCTGGCATTAATATTATTGGTGATGCTTTGAACGGGAATGCAAAGCCTGAGGCTTTTGCTCTGAAAATCTTATTTACTGCTGTAACTCTTGGTGTTGGCTTTAAGGGTGGCGAGATTATTCCTGTTTTCTTCACGGGAGCAACCTTCGGTAATGTATTCGGCAAGCTTATCGGCCTTAGCCCGTCATTTGGTGCAGGGATAGGTCTGTCAGCACTTTTCTGTGCTGTTACAAACTGCCCGCTAACTTCCATACTACTTTCAATTGAACTGTTTGGAATTGAGAGCCTCCCTCTTTTTGTAATTGCTATTGCTGTAAGCTATATGCTCTCTGGATATTATGGTCTTTACTCTTCACAAAAGATAGTTTATTCAAAAACCAAGTCAGAATATATCGATATTAATTCTATATGACATCAAATGGAATATAATATTTGTTTTTATATTTATATTTGTTGACTTATAGCAATATAAGTACTATAATTTGTATATGAGTTCTGGGAAGATGTTCATATATACTTTCCTGAACAAAATTAATTATCAGGGGGAAATACTATGGCATTTTGTTCAAAATGTGGTAAAGAGATTATTGATGGACAGAGATTCTGTCCAGGTTGTGGAGCGCCTGTTGATGGCAACTCATCTAAAACAACAAACAGTGGCACTGCTCCAACAATTGATTTGTCAGATAGAATCGCAAACTTCACAAATACAACGGATTCTACTGCTGAATTTGATGCAAACGATATTCAGGAAAACAAAGTTTTCGCTATCCTTGCTTATTTAGGAATTCTATTTATTGTTCCACTTCTTGCTGCACCAAATTCGAAATTTGCTAGATATCATGCAAATCAGGGATTAGTTCTATTTATAACATGGTTAGTAGTTTTAGTTGTATCATTTATATTTATATTAATACCTGTGCTTGGGACTATCATTCGTATTCTATTATACCTTTCCATTCTTGCTCTTCTCGTTATTGGAATTGTTAATGCTTCACAAGGCAAGGCAAAAGCACTTCCATTAATCGGTGGCATAAAACTTTTAAATTAATTTTTTAAAAAAGCCACACAGATATCTGTGTGGCTTTTTTTATACTAAAAATCCCTTCTGTTTAACAACAGAGGGGATTGTTTTTACTTCCCTGCTTTTTCCTTCTGAGACTTGATTACTTTAAGACGTGAGAACTCCTCGCGTTCCTTCTCTTCAAGGGAGTCGGTGATGAATTTTACAATATCATCATAGCGTGGAATAATAATATTCTTAAGTGCATTCGCACGACTTTGTGTTTTCTTGATTCCGACAGCCAGCCTATATATACTATTTTCAACCTCAGCAAGTACAACTGTAAGCTTTTTAACCTTGTCAAAGCACATAAAAGCAATATCAAGCTGTGAGTTTGTTCTTGAAAAGCCGTAGTTTATCCTTAAAGGCTGTTCATCCATTTTTATTTCAGGAATTTCAACACCCATAACACTTCTGTATGATATGTGAATTCCATTCTCAACAGGGACACTCTCAGCAACATTTGATATTACTCCGAGCGTTATGTTAGCCTTTTGGAGTGCTGAATAAGCCTGAATGTATGTCCCCTCAATAGAGCCACGAATAGATTTTGCTTTTTCTATCAGCGTCATCATTTCGCGAATAAGGATATTTCGCTTTCTGTCAAGAAGCTCATAGCCGAGCTTTGCAAGGGCTAAGGATTTTTTTGTGTTAATTAAATTACCCTTGGTAGGGAAAACCTGGTCATTCATTCAATCACCCCCGAGCAGTTATTATTCAACAAAGCGTTTTGCATTTTCAGGATTGTAATGTGCTTTTAGATGTTCCTCGTCAACACGGTCAAGCTCTGACTGAGGAAGCATTGAAAGCAGATCCCAGCCAAGATCAAGAGTTTCTTCAATTGTTCTATTCTCAAAAAAGCTTTGATTGATGAAATACTTTTCAAACATTACACCAAATTTTATAAATGCTTTATCTATTGATGATAATTCTTCCTCACCGATAACAGAAGCAAGTGCTCTTGCATCAGCAACTCTTGCATAAGCAGCAAAAAGCTGGTTTGCTACCATTGAGTGGTCTTCTCTTGTATAGCCTTCACCTATACCGTCCTTCATAAGACGTGAAAGTGATGGAAGGATTGAAATTGAAGGATAAACACCTGTCTGATCAAGGTGACGATCAAGAACTATCTGGCCTTCTGTGATGTATCCTGTAAGGTCAGGAACAGGATGAGTAATATCATCATTAGGCATTGTAAGAATAGGAATCTGTGTTACAGAACCTGTTGAGCCTTCAACAACGCCTGCTCTTTCATAAATTGAAGCAAGGTCAGAATATAAATATCCTGGATAACCTTTACGTCCTGGAATTTCTCCCTTTGAAGATGAGAATTCACGGAGTGCTTCAGAGTATGAAGTCATGTCAGTCAATATAACAAGAATATGCATATTATGCTCATATGCTAAATATTCAGCAACAGTAAGAGCACATCTTGGTGTAAGAATTCTTTCAATGATAGGGTCGTTTGAAAGGTTTAATAACATAACAACCTTCTGCAGAACACCTGTATCCTCAAAGCTTCTCTTAAAATAATCAGCAACGTCATTTTTTACACCCATTGCAGCGAAAACTACGGCAAACTCCTGCCCACTGTCTTCTGCAATCTGTGACTGGCGAACTATCTGAACAGCAAGCTTGTTATGGGAAAGTCCTGAACCTGAGAAAATCGGGAGCTTTTGTCCACGGATAAGTGTCATAAGAGCATCAATAGAAGAAATACCTGTTCTGATATAGTTCCTTGGGTATGTTCTTGCTACAGGGTTAAGAGGCTTTCCGTTAACGTCTGCATATTTTTCAGGGAACATTTCACCAAGCCCATCAATAGGCTTTCCTGCTCCGTTAAAGATTCTTCCGAGAAGATCTTTTGAGAGGGGCATTTCCATAGGACGCCCTTCAAATTTTGTGTTTGTATTTTTCAGAGAAAGACCTTTGGTTCCTTCAAAAACCTGTAATACGGCTTTATCTCCTGCAATTTCAACTACACGTCCAAGCCTTGTTGTTCCGTCATCAAGCTTAATTTGTGCCATTTCATCATAGCTGACATTCTTGACCTTATCCATTACAACAAGAGGCCCGTTTATTTCGTTTAAACCAACATATTCTAAGCCCATTGTATCCTCCGTTCTGCCTGAAATAAGTTTTTTATAAAGGCAGTTCCCTGATTAGATTTTATTAAGAGTTTCACTGATTTCTGTCTTGTAATCCTTGAACATTTCAAGATGATCATTCGGAATATCATATTTGATTTTGATTACTTTTTCAAATAATCCTGTTTCAAGAATATCGCTCATCGTAATACCCCTTGAAATCAACTTTTTGCACATATGATTCAGGTGAAGGATAATCTCCATCATCAGATACTGCTTTTCGAGTGGAACATAAGTGTCATCCTTATGGTAAGCATTCTGCTGAAGGAAACCTACTCTGATGACTCTCGCTGTTTCAATAATAAGCTTCTGGTCGTCAGGAAGAACATCAGAACCGATAAGCTTTACGATTTCCATAAGTTTGTTTTCTTCAACAAGTATATTTGAAATCTTCTGGCGGTATTTTATAAAGTTTTCGCCACAGGCATCTATATAAAATTCTTTAAGATCTTCAATGTATTCGCTGTAGCTTGAAGTCCAGTTTATTGCCGGATAGTGTCTTGCATAAGCAAGTGACTTATCAAGTGCCCAAAAGCAACGTACAAAACGCTTTGTGTTCTGTGTAACAGGTTCCGAAAAGTCTGAGCCCTGTGGAGATACGGCTCCTATAATTGTAACGGAACCTTCCTTATTATTTAATGTTTCTACATAACCAGCACGCTCATAGAATTCCGATAGACGTGAAGGCAAGTATGCTGGGAAACCTTCTTCAGCTGGCATTTCTTCAAGTCGGCCAGAAATTTCTCTTAAAGCCTCTGCCCAACGTGATGTAGAGTCAGCCATTATAGCAATATGGTAGCCCATATCTCTGTAATACTCAGCAAGAGTAATACCTGTATAAATTGAAGCTTCACGAGCAGCAACAGGCATATTTGATGTGTTTGCGATAAGAACTGTTCGGTCAGTAAGTGCCTTGCCTGACTTAGGGTCAATAAGCTCAGAGAATTCCTCAAGAACCTGAGTCATTTCGTTTCCACGTTCACCACAACCAATATACACAATGATATCAGCATCGCACCACTTAGCAAGCTGGTGCTGTGTCATTGTCTTACCTGTTCCGAATCCACCAGGGATTGCGGCTGTTCCACCTTTTGCTACTGGGAGAATTGTATCAATGATACGCTGGCCAGTGATAAGCGGACGTAAAATAGGAAGACGGCCCTTTATAGGTCTTGACTGACGGATAGGCCATTTCTGATAAAGCTTAAGCTCGTTCTCGCCCTTTGATGTTTTTATTTTAATTATAGTATCTTCTATCTTGTGTACACCATTTTCACAAACCCATGTAACTTCAGCTTCTTTAATTGAAGGATGAATCATACATCTGTGTTCAATCAGTGCTGTTTCAGGACAGGTTGCATATATATCACCAGCAGAAACCTTGTCACCGACTTTAACCTTAACGGTGACATCGTAGCTTTTTTCTGTATCAAGAGAAGGAACGTTTGTACCCTCTGCAATAAAAGCTCCACTAATTTCTTCTATCTTCTTGAGTGGTCTTTCAATACCATCAAAAATATTTGATAATATGCCAGGTCCGAGAGTTGCGCTCATTGGACTTCCTGTAGGATAAACAGGCTCACCAGGCATAAGGCCTGTTGTTACTTCATAAACCTGAATGGTTGTGTAATCTTTTGTTATGCCGATAACCTCACCGATAAGGCGTTTGTTGCCGACATAGACCATTTCAAGCATTGAGAAGTCCTTTGTATCCTTAACCTTTACAACTGGTCCGTTTATTGAATAAATCTTGTTTTCCAAAACCTTCACCTCTTAAATTGAGAAGTCTAATTGAGTCTTAAGCAGGTACTGTTATTAAACTTGTACTTCTG
>JAEWZG010000003.1 GCA_023395435.1 Bacillota bacterium | reverse complement strand
TTTAACGCAGGATTACGTTATGACTCATCACCATAAAGCTCCAGGTGGCTCCTGAAATCTGACACAAAAGCTTTCACCAACCGCTTTCTCTCTGTGCTGCCAAAACAACAGTTTATCCCTTCAACGCTTGATATTCCGTAATTAATTATAACAAATGACAACAATATGTCAAGTATTTTTAATTATTGATATTTATTATTGAGAAATTATCTGTCATTAATTCCAATAGAATCTTTAAATGTTACATTTGAACTTTCATCTGGACCGACAAGATATTCAAATTCAGGATTAATCTCACCTTTTTGATCATAATACGGCTGAATAATATGCTTTCTTATTATAGGATAGCAGTTAAACGCTACTATTAACCCAATTAATGCAAGTGGGAACAAAGGGATTAAAATCATTGAAAACGGGTAAAACAAAACATTGAATGCTACTATAATTGCAACAATTACAAAAGTAATTAAGTTGGTTTTAAGTTCTACAATAGACAGAATCAAGGAATTTTTAATAATTTCAGATATTTTTAAATTTGTTGATACTATCATCAGGAAAATGTAGAACTGCATTGATACAATAACAAAAGCAACAGATCCCATAATTATCATAAGCGCAGTAAATGATGTCTTTTCTTTTGCAAGAGTGAAATAATAATAAAGAGCACTTGATACAACACCTATAAGTCCAAGATCAATTAATCCAATAATGAACGACTGCTTAAAATTACTCTTGAACGCAGTAAAGAAATCAGAAAACATGAATGTGCTTCTCTCCTGCGAATAATTTCTTGAAATTTTCATTAGAGCAGATGTTGCAGGGCCTATCGTAACAATAGGAATACACATTATTAAGTATAAAGCATTTAAACCAATCATACGCCAAAACTTTCTCCAATAAATTCTGAAGAATAGAATTACTCTGCTTTCATTTTTTCCGTTCTTAGCAATACCACTTGGCTTCTTCCTACCGCTACCGAATTTAAAACCTTCCAAATTTTACACTCCTTGAATTTATAATATTAAATTTGCAAAAATAAATGTACAAAGGCAATCAATCAAAGATGCTGACAACATAATTATTTCGAGTATGCCGAATTTCTGGCAATATAGACTTGTTATCTTCTTCATTCCGTTTGTATTTGTATCGTAAAAAGCTTTTCTTGCAAAGATATTTGAAAGACGTACTGCCTCACGTATTCCGATAACAAGAGCAAAAACTGACACAAGTGTATACGGTATAATCAACAACAATATTATAAGAAATCCTTTTGCACCTGAAACTGCATATATCTGCGCAAGTGAAGCGCCAAGACCAAGTCCTTTTAATAATGGAATAAAAAGTTCAACAGGCTGTGATACTGCCCAAAAGCCCAAAACAAAAATAATAAAAAGCTGTGCTGTTAATGATAAAAATGATTCGAAGAACAATTTCAAAAAAGCAACGTCAGATCTATCTTCAATAAATTTTGTACAAACAAAGGATAATTTATTCAGTGATGATGAATCAAGCCCACAAAAGACCAACGCACCAATAATGACTCCACCAGTCATAATTCCAATTACGAGGATAAAAAAACTGTTCTTTTCAATAAATGAAAAAGCTTGACCTTTTTTATTTTCTTGCATATAACTCGTCCTTTTCTTTTAGTATTTGTACACTAATATGCAAGGACAAGCAATTATATTACATTATTTTGAAAGCTCGTAGGCACGCTTTGTACAAGCATCACACGCATTGTCAACAATTTTAGTAAGATTACCCTTGTAAAGTTCATCAAGACCTTTAAGGGTTGTTCCCCCTGGTGATGATACCATTTTTATGAGTTCATCAATAGAATAGCCTGAATCAGTAATCATCTTAGCAGAGCCTATAAGAGATTTTGCAAATAATGTTTTTGCAACGTCTTCAGAAATATCTTGTTCTTTTGCGTAATCAATAAAGCCTTTTGCAAAAAGATAAATAAAAGCTGGACTACTACCATTAATAGCAATAATCTCCTTCATTTTATCCTTATTTATCACAGCAATTTCACCACATGAAGCAAAAATATTACATACAAGACTAAATTCTTCATCATTGACAGGTTCAACCTGTGCAAGAGCAGTTGCACCCTCACCCAAAAGCAGAGGAGTATTCGGCATAACAAGAATAACTTTTGCGTTAGGAATTGTCTTTGATTTTATATATTCAGCTGTTATGCCAGCAGCGATTGATACAATAACAGTATCTTCTGTAACATATTCAGATATATTATCAAGTAAATTATCAAACATTTGTGGCTTCACTGCAAGAAATATGAATTTGCATTTTCTGCAGATTTCTGAAGCATTCTCAGCAGGCTGAACACCGAATTCTTTCAAAGAATTAATCTTGTCAGTATCAATGTCTGTTGCAAAAACTGATAGATTTTTTGCTAATTCACTGTTAAAAATGCCTTTCATTATGGCTGTACCCATATTTCCAGCGCCGATAAATCCTATATTAATCATTTTGATATCTCCTATAAACTTAAATAATAACAAAAAACTGCTATTACTTTGCATACTTATAAAAAATATTATACAGTAAATACACAATAATAGCAAGTTATTTTAATTACATTTGACTAATTTATACTTCTATCTAGCAAATTGTTTTCTTACACGCTTGAATGCAAAATATGCAATTGGGAGTAATATGCACATTAAAACTATGTCAAATGGCAGTTGTATGACGTTCTTTGTAATTCTTTGTGATGCCAAAAGCCAAGTGAAGAATGAGTTACATCCATCAGGTGAGAACAGCTCAAAGTTCTTATTAATAAAGCCGGTATAAATAAGATATGAATTAAGACACAAATTACATACTAATACAACAACTATTCTTGAAACACCAACTAAAACAACGAATTTTTTTGCTCCAACATTTTTTCTGTACAGAAAAATCCCATACAGAACACCTGAAAGAATTGCTACTAATGACAATGGAAAGTAATAAGCATTACCTGTCTTATTAAATAAAAAACCTATAAAATCTGTACCGAAGCCAGCCATACCACCGACTACAGGACCGAATAACATTCCTATCATTGCTATTGCAAGAAAAGCGAAAGAAATACGCAGATCAGGCGTAATTTGAATTGCTACAGATCTTAACACTATGGCGATTGCCATAAGTAGTCCTGATGTTGTTAAAGTTCGAATACTTATCAGCTCTTTAGCTGAATTTGAAAAAAGCGCAAAAAAACCTTTCATTTTAAACCTCCAAATTATGTACTGGTCTTGTACAATATTATACAAAACCGCTATCTGCTGTTTTGCATAATGGAGTAATTA
>JAEWZG010000128.1 GCA_023395435.1 Bacillota bacterium | reverse complement strand
CGGGAATTTATTCTCCTGATAGTGGTGAAATATTTATTGATGACAAGAGTGTTTCATTTTCTTCACCAAAAGATGCTATTAAAGCAAAAATAGGAATGGTTCACCAGCATTTTAAGCTTGTTGATGTTTTAACAGCAAAAGAAAATATTATACTTGGTCAGAAAAGCGGTTTTTTTACTAATAATGAGAACGCATCAAATAAAATTACAAAAATCTGTGATAAGTATGGGCTTAATGTTTCTCTTGATAAGAAAATATATGATATGTCCGTCGGTGAAAAGCAGACTGTTGAAATCGTAAAAATTCTTTATCGTGGTGCTGAAATTCTTATTCTTGATGAGCCAACAGCCGTTCTTACCCCTCAGGAAACCAAAAGTCTTTTTAACATTCTTCGAAAAATGAAATCACAAGGAGCCTCAATTATTATAATTACACATAAGCTTAATGAAGTTATGGAGATAAGCGACAGAGTTACAGTACTGAGAAACGGTGAAAGTATTGGTACTGTCAACACAAGCGAAACTACTCCAAGACAGCTTACAGAAATGATGGTTGGCGAAGATGTTATCCTAGAAATAAAACGTGATGAACCAAAATTATCTAAAAATCCGCTGCTTGAAATTGAGGGCTTGTCTGCTAAAGATAATGATGGTATTTTTAGACTTAATAACGTTAGCTTTAATTTATTCGGTGGCGAAATTCTCGGTGTTGCTGGTATTGCTGGAAGCGGTCAGAAAGAACTATGTGAAATAATTGCTGGACTTGATAAGGCTGAAAGCGGTAAAGTTAATTTTCTTGGTGAAAGTATTCTTGGTCTTTCACCTCGAAGCATTATTAAAAAAGGAATCAGCATGAGCTTTGTTCCTGAAGACCGTCTTGGTATGGGACTTGTTGCTGGTATGGATATTGTTGATAATGTTTTATTAAAATCCTATGCTAAAAACAATGGACCTTTTATTGATAAAAAAGCTGGAAGAAAACTTGCTGAAGAAATTGTTGAAAAGTTCAGCGTTTCTACCCCATCAGTCAATCACGTTGTAAAAAAATTATCAGGTGGTAATATTCAAAAGGTACTTCTTGGCCGTGAAATCGACCTTAACCCTCACCTTCTTATAACTGCTTATCCTGTAAGAGGTCTGGATATTGGTGCTTCATACAATATATATGATGTTCTTAATGAGCAGAAGGAAAAAGGCGTTGGAATTCTGTTCATTGGTGAAGATCTTGATGTTCTCCGTGAATTATGCGACAGAATCATGGTTATACATGATGGTAAAATAATGGATATAGTTGATCCTAAAACAACAACTAAAGATGATATCGGTCTTTTGATGCTCGGACATAAAACAAGTGGAGAGGAGAATTCTATTAATGATTAAAATAGTTTCAAAACCTGAGCTTTCTTCTCTTAAGCAGAATGGTCTCAGAATACTTGCTGTTGTTGTAGCATTAATAGCAGCTGGTCTTATAATGCTTTGTATGAAGCTTAACCCTCTTGACATTTACAAACAGATTATTAAAGGCTCATTGAATCCTGGATTTAAAAGCACTGATGTAAATACAGGGAACGGTTTCCTTGATAGCATATTATCACTTAAAGATAATTTTTTCTTCACTAATACTATCGCAAAAACAATACCATTGCTCATTCTTTCCCTTGGTGTTGCTGTTGCATTCAAAATGAAGTTCTGGAATATTGGTGCAGAAGGACAGTTCTATATGGGTGCATTCGGTGCTAGTATGGTTGCATTCGAAATGTCTTCATTTCCTGCATATATACTTATTCCTTTTATGTTTGTCGGTGGTTTTATTTTCGGTGGTTTATGGGCAATGATTGCTGCCGTTTTAAAATCGAAGTTTAATACAAGTGAAACTCTTGTTACGCTTATGCTAAACTATATTGCTATCGCGTGGATTGAATATCTTCAATATTCTGCGTGGGGTGACAGTATGGGACAGATTCAAAGCTTCTCGTCAAATGCAATTCTTCCAAGTGTATTCAACATTAATATCGGGTGGATAATTGCACTTGTTCTTGTTGTTTTAGTTTATATTCTTTTAAAGTACACAAAACTCGGATATGAAATTGGAGTTCTTGGTGAAAGTCAGGCTACTGCAAAATATGCTGGAATGAATGTTACTAAGATCACTATTATTGCTATCGCAATAAGTGGTGGACTTTGTGGACTTGCCGGCGTTATCCAAAGTGCTGCAACACCAACAAGTTCACTATCAAGCACATTATCAACTGGACTTGGCTTCACAGCTGTTATTACAACTTGGCTAGCACGACTTAGTGCTCCTTTGATTATCGTTACTTCATTCCTTTTTGCAATGCTTATTCAGGGTAGTAAAACACTTCAGATTACTCTTGACATTTCTTCATATACTGCCGATATTATTCAGGGAATTATTATTTTCTTTGTTCTTGGTAGTGAATTCTTCTTGAAATATAAAGTCGTTTTCCAAAGGAAATCAAAAGCTGTGAAGGAGGAAAAATAATGTCTGATTTTTTAAATTCTTTTGAGCTGTTTCTCCACGCAGCTATTCAATATGGTACTCCTATACTACTAGCCATTTTAGGTGGAATTCTTTGCGAAAAAGCAGGTAACCTAAACCTTGGTATTGAAGGTATGATGCTTCTTGGCGCTTCAATAGGCTTCCTAACAGGCGCTAAGACAGGTAATCCACTTCTAGCTGTGGGTATGGCAGCGGTTGCTGGTGCTTGCGGTGCTTTGATCTACGCTTTTCTTACTGTTACACTCAGGTCAAATCAGGTTGTAACAGGGCTTGTACTAACTATTTTTGGTACTGGTATTGCTGGATTCCTTGGAAAAGACCTATCAAGTATGACTTTAACAAATAAATTCAAGGATGTATTTAAACCTTTGGATATTCCTATATTGTCAGATATTCCTATAATCGGAAAGGCCATATTCTCGCAAAGCATATATGTAATTATCCCTATAATAATTGCCGTTGTTCTTTACATTTATTTAAATAAAACAAAAACTGGTCTTAATACACGTGCTGTTGGTGAAAATCCAGCTGCTGCTGATGCTTCAGGTATAAAAGTTGCTCTTTATAAGTATATTAATATTTGTATTGGTGGCTCACTTTGTGGACTTGGAGGAGCATATTTCTCTCTAGTATTTATAGGTGGATGGCAGAAGGATATTACTGCTGGTACTGGCTGGATTGCTGTTGCTCTTATTATATTCAGTACCTGGAATCCACTTAAGGCAATTCTTGCTGCATATGCATTCGGAGCTCTCAGCGGGCTCGACTTTGTCCTTCAGAATGGAAAAGTATCTGTTCCTTCAGCATTCCTCAAAATGATACCATACATCGCTACTATTGTTGTATTAATTATTATGTCAATAAAAAAGAAAAAAGAAAATCAACCGCCTATGGCTCTTGGAAATTCATACTTCCGAGAAGAAAGATAATTTTGAGGTATAAATGAAAGCACTCATTACGGGAGCAAGTTCAGGTATTGGCTATGAAATTGCTAAAATTCTCAGCAACATGGGTTATGATATTTTTGCTGTTGCTAGAAGAGAAAGTAAACTTAATGAACTCAAAGATAATTTAAAAACCAATGTTACACCTATTGTTCTTGACCTATCAAAACAAGATAACTGCTTTATATTATATGAACAGCTTAAAGATGAAAACATAGATATTCTTATCAACAATGCAGGTTTTGGTGTTTTCGGAGATTTTGCTTCTTCTGACCTTGACCGCGAACTTGAAATGATTGATATTAATGTAAAAGCTGTTCATATTATTACAAAGCTCTTTTTAAAAGATTTCATTAAAAGAAATTCTGGATATATAATGAATGTTGCTTCGTCGGCTGGCTTTATCCCTGGTGGGCCACTTTTAGCTGGTTATTATTCCTCAAAAGCGTATGTTTTGAATTTAACTAATGCTATTTATGAAGAATTAAGACATAATAAAAGCAATGTGCACGTATGCTCATTATGCCCAGGCCCAGTTGATACTGAATTTAATAAGGTTGCAGGTATTAAGACGTTTGGTGTAAAAAGCCTGAGTTCTAAAGTAGTTGCTCAGTACGCAGTAAAAAAGATGTTTAAAAATAAGTTAATTATTATACCTGGTACTGATATCAGGTTGCTTAAATTTGGCGTAAGATTTGCTTCAACAAAGCTTATTATTAAAAACTCATATAATGTTCAGAAGAATAAAAACAACTAAAAAGTGCCAGCTAATTATAGCTGGCACTTTTAAAATAAGTATTTTAAACCTTCGCGCTCCACAATCCATGAATGTTACAATAAGCGAAAACCTCAATTGGTTTATCATCAATAAATAGAAATTCAGCAACAGGTTCGTCACCAGGTTTTATGCTCTTTCTCTGACCACCATGTTCAGTCTGAACATAAATAAAATCAATGTAATGTTCTTCTGTTGATGGATGTAAAACTGATCCGATCTGAACTTTCATTATACTTCCATCAAATGTGATAAAAGGAATATGCTTTTCCTGACTTGCTTCAACCGTGTTAGGAATAACTTCTTCCATTTCTTCTCCACAACAGATCATAGGAACACCAGCGTTATTGATAAGCCCGATAAAGTTACCACAGTGTTTACATCTAAAAAACTTCTGATTTTTCATAATATTCCTCCTTTTATATATTATTTTGATTATAACATATCCATATATTTATGTAAATAACAAAACTGTTTTTTATTTTTTAAATTATAAGTAAATTTCATGTATTTTATACTTATTTGTTGCAATGTTATTACTTTTTGAATTTCTTAAAACAGATAGATACAAAAAAGCTGACTTACATAGTCAGCTTTTCTTATTGCTCAAAACTCAAGCATTCAGTTTCTGTATAATATTTTGCATTTGTAACTGATCCAACTTCAATACTATTTAGACTGCAAGCTCCACCTGAATTATGCTTGCAGGTATTTGCTGAGCAGAGAATATAATCTGCTTCACCTCTCATAGATGTATAATTAGCAAGATTGCTGTAAACAGCACTGTTGAGATAACTTCCACAGCAAGTTTCACATTCTGATGTTGCACCCTTTCCTCCGATATTGAGTCCTGCTGCGTAACAAGTTCCGCTTTTATTATTTGCACATGATGAAACATTACAACTTATATATGACATTATTACCCCTCCTGTTATTAAAAATATCTGTCGAGAAGTCCTTTGAATGCACGCCCGTGACGGGCTTCATCCTTTGCCATCTCGTGAACCGTATCATGTATTGCATCAAGATTTTGCTGTTTTGCAATAGTTGCAAGCTTCTTCTTTCCCTCACAGGCACCATATTCTGCATCTACTCTTGCCCTAAGGTTTTCTTTTGTTGATGGTTTTACAACTTCTCCAAGTAATTCAGCAAACTTCGAAGCATGCTCAGCCTCTTCGAAGGCTATACGCTTATACGCTTCTGCGACTTCTGGATAGCCTTCTCTATCAGCTTGTCTGCTCATTGCAAGATACATTCCAACCTCTGTGCATTCGCCAATAAAGTTAGCTCTTAAATCCTCAATTATATCCTTGCCAACGTCTGTTGCTACACCTATAAAATGCTCATCCGCCCATTGCATTACATCATCTGATGATTTAAATTTATTAGATGGTGCACTACATATTGGACATTTTTCTGGTGGTGTGTCACCTTCATGAACATAACCACATACAGAACAAATCCACTTCATAAAATCTCCCCTTTCTTATTAATAATAATATTATCCTATAATTGTATAATTATTCTTGAATAAACAAAAGAGGAAGGTTTAACCTTCCTCTTATTATTTTGCATCTTCATTTTTCATTGTCATATCATATACAAGCCACTTATTATCCTTTTTTGCAAATACAAAAGTATAGTCACATTTTTTATGTGAGGTTACACCAGCCGTAATTCTATATACAAAATGATCAAAAGTAATTCTATAAGAAAAACAATCCTCTGAATACTGTATAAAGTCCATAGTCTTAATATTCTTAAATTCATACTTATCGTGAGGTGTATACCAGTAAGTTTCCATACCTTTTATTGTACTATAAATCGGACTTGTAGGTGATATGTATTTCCCCACGTCATAAAACTTTGCATCGTTTGTTACATACTTACCGAATGATAAAGCTACATCTTTTATAAGCTTATCAAACTTTGCCGCTTCAACGTCTGAGCCTTTTGGAACCACTGTATATTCTGATGATTTATCTTCTTTTCCTACTATTAGCTCATTCCCATTAGCACCAGTAGCTTTAATTGTCCCTTCTTTTAATAATCCAGAGATTTCATACCTTACCATTGAAGGCTTTTTAATTTCTTCAGGAACAAATTCAAGTGCCTCAATTTTAATATCCTTTTTTGTAATATACTTATCTGATACAGGCTTGCCATTAAGGGTAATCTTTGCATCCGAAGGGGCCTGTATTACAACCTTATTATTCGGCTTACTACTTGCTGCTATCTTTTTAACCTTATATGTTGAAAAACCAAACTTACTCTTTTTTGAATTTTTAGTAATCGTTACGGAAATAAGGTCTTTTTTATCTGATTTGATATTGTATAAATAAACATCATCATCAGATACAGCCTGACGTGAATATGTTATCTTTCCATTCCCAACATTATTATTTAGATTATCTTTAAAATCATCAACTGTTTCAAACTCACTTACGATTAAATCAGAACTGTTTAGAATTCTCTTAAAATCCTTCTTACTGATTTCATTCACAATAGGCTTTAATAGATTTGTTGGTACTGTTTTCTCATAAGAAGACAATACATTCCACAAAATAATATATCCAATAATAATAGCTAAAATAAGTGTCCCGAAAAAAATAAAATATGCTTTAAAGAAAGATGATTTTTTCTGCCTGATTTTATTACGTATTCTCATCAATTATCTCCCTTTACAAGTATCGCTGTCGGCATTTTTCGTGTTCCATACAATGAAGAACAACTTGTAATAATCTCACCTTTATAAACCATATGTGAGGATGTTCCGCCATCAAGGTTATAGGCATTTATTGCTTCAAACTTTAGCATTTCCTGAATAAGATCTCCATATGTAGCGCCAATGCTGTCTGATTGCCGGCCATCAATTACAAGTAATAATACTGAACCGTCAGCACGCTGTCCGATAGCTGTACGAGGATTCCACCCACCAGCTGTTCCTGATATTTCTGAAGGATTGCCATTGACAATCAGAGTAGGTCCAAATGATACAGCATCTCTAATGCCTTTATCCAGAGCCTGCTGACCTGTCATTTTACCAACATGAAGCTTACCTTCTTTATCAAATCCACACATATCATATGAAGAATTAAGTCCACCGTATTTTAATTTTCCTTCAGAAATAACTATTCCAAGGGGAACTCCACCCTTACCAATTCCACCTGGATCATCAAAACCACCAGCATTAATACCAGCAATACAATTATTGTCCTTAACCATCTGAGTTACAGTTTTCCCACTTTTCTCTTTATCAAAAACTGGGATTGTACCAACAAATACTTTTGATGGATCATTCACTATGAGCATAACGCCCTTATATTTTTTTGCTGAAATTCTTACAACCTCAACCTTATTCTTATCAAACTGAGGATTTACTTGTGTATTAACCTGAATAAGTTCAGTATTGGTTTGTTCATCAGGTGGTTTTACAGTATTATTATTCTGAATTTTCTTAATTTCAGTATCACTGAAATACCATGTTGCAAGAAATTTCGCCGCACTGGTTTCCATAACAGAAGTAACAAATAAATCTCTAGCATGAGATGACGGTCCATAATTAATAATTGTAACAGCACCAAGTATTCCACCAACAAGAACAGCGATAGTAGTAAAAAGGCACAATAAGCATCTCAATACTATTTTCTTAATGCCAAGAGGCTTTTTCTTTATTAAATTAGGATCATTCTTTAAATCAGAAGATTCTTTAACGCTGTAAGCTTGTTCTAATGGTGCATTCATATCAGTGTAATCTTCGCTCTCTTTTACAGGCGCCGAAACACTTGAGTGACCTTCTTTTTGTATTACTGGAGCAATTAACTCGCTTTGACTTTGTATTCTATCAAGTTCTGACATATCTGATTCGTATGCTTCTTCTGGAATGTTTAAGACAAATCGCTTATCAGAATCGAATTTATCTATATCTTTACCCATGCTGTTCCTCCGTCTTGCTACGCTTTTTAAATACCCATTCCCTCTGTATCTGGAAACTTATAAAATAAAGAATAATATCAACTATAGCTTTAATTAAGATAACAAATACATTTCTTAAATGCAGAACTTTTGTTAAAAGACTTACACCTGCGAATGAAACAGTTGCCTGAATCACACAAAGTATATAATATCTCAAAATAGTTTTGCCCATTGATTCCTTTGATTTGAAAACCTTTTTATGATTAAGCATAAAGTTAACAATAGATGATATTACCCTTGCACTAAACGTTGAAATAAAAGTTGTTATAGTTTCGTTATAGTTACTTTTTGCAAAATAATAAACAATTGAGAATACTGTAATATCAACTAAAAATGAAAATATTGATGTAAACAAAAACTTCAGAATTAATGAGTATATTCTGAAAGAATCTTTTACAGGATTAAAGTGAGATGTCTTATTTTCTTCTATGTAAACTGTAGATATTTTTACTTCTTTAAATGAAATTGATTGAGTTTTCATTTCAAGGAGCATATTTGTTTCATATTCAAATCTTTCACCGTCAACATTAAGAAAACCTTCAAGAAATTCTGTAGGTATTGCTCTAAGACCGGTCTGTGTATCGGTAATTTTCAACCCAACTGCAGCTTTGAAAACAAATGATGTTATTCTATTCCCATATCTGCTCTTTTTAGGAACATCATCCTGAGAAAAATTCCTTGAACCTAAAACTATTGTATGAGGATTAGCAAGCATTTCATCACAACAATTATAAATATCTTCTGGTCTGTGCTGATTATCGCCATCAACTGTAATAACGCCAGCCTTGCCTTTTCTGTTCTCTAAAAAGTACTCAAAAGCTGTCTTTAATGCTCTTCCCTTTCCTTTATTGACTTCATGGGTAAGAATAGTACACTGATTTAACAAACTAGCTTCTTTAAATGGATTGATATGTTCAGCGTCACTTCCGTCATTTACTATAATAATATCATCAAAGCCCTGAGCAACAAGGCCATTAACAACTTTCATCAATTTCTCATCCGGATTGAGAGATGGTAAGATAATTGAAACGTTCATATTTCCTCCAATAAGTTAGAATGTTCACATAGTCATATTAACATATATTTTATTAGTTGTAAACAATTTTAACCACATTGTAATTAATTTAACAATCTGACATAAAATCACCT
>JAEWZG010000122.1 GCA_023395435.1 Bacillota bacterium | reverse complement strand
CTTTTAATTCTTCAAGTGATTTCATTGTGTTCCTCCTGTAAAATATTTCAGCTTAAATTGCTGATCCATTATCAACTTCATTTTTGTTCTCTTTCAGATATTCCCTTATATATTCCGAAACCTCAGGAGTATTAAAAGGAACATCACCGAGAATTTCACGGAATTCTCTTGTATCAAGTATAAACTTCCTGTCATTAATCTGATATTCATACACAAAGTCAAGCGTTGGATTCATAGTTATAATAGTATGTATAGTGGATGTCATATCACCAAGTGGCATTCTATCAATGTGAGATAATCCGAATACTGCAGTAACTGTTGTGCCTTTTCGGACCTGTGAAGCTATGTTAAAGCTCCCACCTGTGCTTTCAGCAGCAAGCTTGAAAAATGGAATCCCAAGCCCGACTTTTCGTGTCGTTCTTGTTGTGAAGAACGGATCTTCAACATTTTCAAGCTGCTTGGCTGTCATACCACAACCATTATCTTCAATTATTACTTCAAGGGAATCCTTTTTTGTATCCGCTTTGACTGAAATCCTTGTCAAATAAGCATTTGCTCTGACTGAATTCTGTACAACATCAAGAATATTCAGTGAAATTTCTGTCATCATAAATTAATCTTTATATTTGTCGAGTATATCCTGAACCTGATCAA
The DNA here is from genome assembly GCA_023395435.1 of Bacillota bacterium. Taxonomy (GTDB): domain Bacteria; phylum Bacillota; class Clostridia; order Oscillospirales; family Ruminococcaceae; genus SZUA-444. Next base: position 17,957 of record JAEWZG010000122.1, on the reverse strand, counting down.
CAGTAAGTCTTCCGTAAACATCATCGTTAACTGTCAGAACAGGAGCAAGTCCGCAAGCACCGATGCAACGGCATGCTTCAAGTGAGAACTTACCGTCAGGTGTACATTCGCCACCCTTAATGCCAAGCTTTTCAATAAGCTTATCATAGATATCGCCTGATCCTTTTACATAGCAGGCAGTACCAAGGCATACCGAAATCTTATACTTTCCTTTTGGTAGTAATGAGAACTGTGAGTAGAAGGTAACAACGCCATAGATTTTCTCAAGCGGAATATCCATTTCTGTTGCAATAATCTTCTGTACTTCGATAGGAAGATAGCCGTAAATATCCTGTGCTTTTTGAAGAACAGGCATTAATGCGCCTTTTTCATCCTTGTTGTCGGCAATAACTTTTCTTAGTTCTGCCTCTTGCTCGGGTGTACCATTGAATGGTACGGTAACTTTAGAACCCATATAGAACCTCCTTGATAAATTGTCATATTTGACTATTAATAAATAGGGTTACCCCAATTTTGACATAAAAGAATTATATCACATTATTGTTAAAAAATCTACAAAAAAATTTTATATAGTAACATTATATATATTGTATAACTTGCACAAAAAGTTTTTTGTATAATACTAGTTAAATTCTATACTATATAATTAATGTGTAGAAATTGTAATAAAACATGAAATAAAGTAAAAATATATCCTTGAATATAGTTGAATGTTTGTATGTTTAATGATAGAATACTATCATAATAATAAATTATCTTGATTCTTATTAGGAGGAAAATATATGACCGTTTCTGATATTAAAAATCTACTTGAGGCAAAAGTTCTTTGCTGTGAAGATAATCTTTCAAAGGAAGTGCATACTGCCTGCGGTTCCGACATGATGAGCGATGTTCTTGCTTTTGTAAAAGATCAGTCTGTCCTCCTTACAGGACTTTGCAATCCTCAAGTTATCCGTACTGCTGAAATGATGGATATGGTATGCATCTGTTTTGTCAGGGGGAAAATACCTGATGAAAATATGATTGAGCTTGCAAAGGACAAAGGAATTGTTATTCTCGCTACTGATATGCGAATGTTCCCTGCGTGCGGTATTCTATACGAAAATGGTCTGCATGGGGGTGCTTGTAATTGAGCAATTCTATACATCTTACATATAATATTTCAGACGAGGACTTTACCCGTGCTGGTGAAGCTTCAAGTAATCTGAAATCAAAGCTTAAACAGATGGGGATCCCACCAGAAGCAATTAGGAAGGTTGCTATTGCTATGTATGAAGGCGAAATCAATATGGTCATCCACGCAAACGGTGGAACTATTGATGTTGAAATCACCCCTGAAGAAATTGTTATGGTATTAAAGGACTCTGGCCCTGGAATTGCTGATATATCAAAAGCAATGCAGGCTGGTTGGTCAACAGCAACTGAAAATGTCCGTTCACTTGGCTTTGGTGCAGGTATGGGATTGCCTAATATGGACAAGTACTCCGATGAAATGTCCATTGAAACAAAACTCGGAGTCGGTACTACTGTTACTATGAAGGTTAAAATAAATTAAAGGAAACATACCTATGACTTATTATGTTGTTGACGCATTTACAGATAAAATATTTTCTGGCAATCCTGCTGGTGTCTGCATTCTCGACAAAGAACTCGACGAAAAGCTAATGCAGAAAATTGCTGCTGAAAACAATCTTTCAGAAACTGCTTTTGCAGTAAAATCCGATAAAGGCTACGACCTAAGGTGGTTTACCCCTGAATGTGAGATTGACCTTTGTGGCCACGCAACTCTCGCAACGGCTTTTATTCTCATGAATTATGTTGACCATAGCCTATCAGAAATTTCATTTTCAACAAAAAGCGGAATACTTGGCGTAAAAAAGAAAGAAGAATTCTTCACAATGAACTTTCCTTCAAGAATGCCAGTAGAATGTGATATTCCCTTTGATCTTCAAAAAGCTCTTGAAACTAAAATAATTAAAGCATACAGGTCAAGAGATTTGCTGGTTACATTAAATGACGAAAAGACTGTAAAAGAGCTTTCTCCTGATTTTAATGCACTTGCACAATACAAAGACTATTTTGGAATAGTTGTCACCGCAAAAGGAGATAACTGTGACTTTGTTTCACGATATTTTGCCCCTGCAAGTGGAATTCAAGAAGATCCTGTTACAGGCTCATCACATTCAAGCCTTATTCCTTTATGGAGTAAGTATCTTAATAAAAATGATATGATTGCAAGACAGCTTTCAAAACGTGGAGGTCAGCTTTTATGCAAATACCTTGGTGATCGTGTTGAAATCGGCGGAAAGGCTGTACTTTATTCAAAGGGAGAAATCCTTTTATAAAACCAAAGGAATATTTAAAGGGGGTCATAAAAACGGATACGTTTTTCCACTCGGTAACACTTGATAAATCATTGTGCAAGGGTTGTATTAACTGTATTAAAAGATGCCCTACACAAGCAATAAGAGTACGAAATGGCAAGGCACAGATTATAAAAGAATTCTGCATTGACTGTGGAGAATGCATTCGAGTATGCCCACACCATGCAAAGAAATCAACATATGATTCTTTGGATATATTGGATAAGTTCAAGTATACTGTTGCTCTTCCTGCTCCTTCTTTTTATGGGCAATTCAACAATCTTGATGACATTAACATTATACTAAGAGCATTGATACTTATGGGATTTGATGATGTCTATGAAGTAAGTGGCGCTGCTGAAATGGTAAGCGAAATGACAAGGGAGTACATCGAACAGAATAAAGACAAGACTCCTTTTATAAGTTCAGCTTGTCCGTCTGTTGTACGTCTTATAAGAGTTAGGTTCCCTAATCTTATTGAGCATCTAATTCCTATCAATGCACCTATGGAGCTCGCCGCAAAGCTTGCAAGAGAAAAGGCAATGAATGAGACTGGCTTGTCTTCTGAGGATATTGGCGTTATATTTATTTCACCTTGTCCAGCAAAGGTAACAGCTATATATGCACCTATTGCCAATGAGAAATCCGAGGTAAACGGAGTTTTGGCAATAAAAGATGTCTACACAAGGATTCTTCCTTTTATGAAGCAGACGCAGGATGACACACAGGAGCTTTCAACCTCTGGCAAAATCGGAATAAGCTGGGGTGGCACTGGTGGTGAAGCAGGTGGACTTCTTATTGACAATTATCTTGCCGCTGACGGAATTGAAAATGTTATAAAGGTTCTTGAGGATCTTGAGGATTCAAAATTTTCTGATCTTGATTTTATTGAACTTAATGCCTGCAATGGTGGTTGTGTTGGTGGGGTTCTTCAAGTTGAAAATCCATATGTTGCTAAAGCAAAGTTGAAACGGCTCAGAAAATATCTTCCTGTCGCAATGAATCATCTTAACGGAGAAACCGTCAAGGGTGCATACTGGGGTAAGAAAATTGAATTCCAGCCTGTTTTCAAGCTTGGATCGGATGTTGTTGAAAGTCTTGCACTTATGTCAAAGGTTGATGAAATCAACTCAAGACTTCCTGGGCTTGACTGTGGCTCTTGTGGTGCGCCGACCTGCAAGGCACTTGCAGAAGATGTTGTTCGTGGCGTTGCACAGGAAAAGGATTGCATACATCTCCTCCGTGAGTATATACACAGAATATCAAATGATCTTAATAATATATAAGGAGTAATATCAATGACAGTAAAAGAGCTTAACGCCTTGAATAAATATACTGTTATCAACACAGGTGATGAAGATAAAGAAATTTCAAAGGTATATTGTTGCGACCTTTTAAGTTTTGTAATGGGAAAAGCACCAGCAGGCTGTGCATGGGTTACAGTCATGGGTAACGTCAACACTATTGCTGTTGCTACACTTGCAGATATAAGCTGTATTATTCTAGCCGACTCAGTACAGCTAGATGATAATGCAAAGGAAAAAGCAAAACAGAATAATGTTACTGTTATAAAATCTGATGAACCTATTTTTGAAACAGCATTAACCATAAATACAGCCATAAATAATGCTTAATCTTTCATATGACCTGCATATGCATTCCTGTCTTTCTCCTTGTGGGGATAATGATATGACACCAGCCAATATGGTTGGCATGGCATATATAAAAGGACTTGATGTCATTGCAGTAACCGACCATAATTCCTGTAAAAACTGTGGCGCAGCTTTAGAGGTTGCAAAGGAATATGGAATAACAGTAATATGTGGTATGGAGCTTACAACTGTTGAAGAAGTTCACGTTGTATGCTTATTCCCTTGTCTTGAAAAGGCAATGAGCTTTGACGAATATGTATATTCAAAGCTTTTTAAAATTAAAAATGACCCTACAATTTTCGGTGAGCAGAGAATATGCGATAAGGATGACAATATCATTGGATATGTTCCCGACCTTTTAATTAATGCCACATCAATTTCATTTGACGAAGTTTTTAAGATTGTGAGGGAATACGGCGGCTTTGCCTTCCCTGCACATATTGACAAGAATGCAAATTCTCTTATTTCAAACCTAGGATATATTCCGCCTAATTCGGATTTTGAATGTGCGGAGCTTAAAAATATGGATAAGCTTTCTGAACTTTTGGGCATTCATAGCTATATAAGAACTTGTAAGATAGTCACGAATTCAGATGCACATTATCTTCAGGATATTAATGAGCCTGTGAATTTTCTTCATTGCGAGTCAAGAAACCCAGAAGATATTCTCAAAGCCTTAAAAAGAAAACATATATAAAAAGTCATCAGCTTTTGAACAGCACCAAATTGTACAGACAGCACAAAAGAGCCTCCTATGATAGTATCTTTCATTCTACCATAGGAGGCTTTTTATATTAATTAATCATCCTCGTCTTTATTTTCTGATTGTTTATTTGATTTTATAGCTCTTATAATACGAGATGTGCATACCCAGATAACTGTACATATAAGTACAGGGGCAGCAACTATCGCATCATATTCATAATCATTTGCATTTGATTTTCGTAGAAGAAATTCAAAATAAAAATGACAAATTAAAAAGAAAACAAGGAAAGAAATAGTAATTTCTATAACGATTTTAAGAATAGAAGTTAACAATTTATTGTTCATAAAAAACACCATCCTTATTAATTTACGGAGTATAATTTGTCTGATTAAGCCATCCGTAACAAGATTGTCGCATACCTTTTATATAAACAAGTGTAACACCAGGTATTTTGCTGCCTAAAGACCAGGAATATTGTGGTTCTACTTTATTATAATCAATTACATGAATATAATTTGAATATAAATTAAATTGGTATGGCTGAGTGTAATTTGATACTCTTACACATTGATAAATAATATTTATATAATATAGTTAATTACCCCAATTGTCAACATATTATTCCCAGTTTTTCCACACATCAGGGCAATAACCGACAGTAGCAAGCTTGCCATTCCTTACAATAGGAGTCTTGAAAATCGAAGGATTTTCAAGTAGTTTCTCTTCCTTTGCTGAAATATCACCCAAATATTTAATAAGCGTAGAAGTTTCGTTCTTTGAGTTTTCATCAAAAAGCTTGTCAAAGCCACCCACAGCACTTTTCACGCTGTTATATTCACCCTTGCTCATGCCTTTTGAGGCAATATCTATTGACTGAAATTTTATCCCACGTTCTTTAAAATAGCGTTCGGCCTTTTTTGTGTCAAAACATTTTGACTTTCCAAAAATCTGTATATTCATTTTATCCACCCTTAATGTTTATAGTTTGATTTTACATTATTTTGCTGAAATAATCAATTATTATTTGTATATATTTACCCTTGACCGTTTTGGTCAATAGCAATACAATATTATTAACTGAAATGGTCAATGAGGGTGTGAAGTTTATGAATGAGAAGTTTTATAATCTCCCCATAGAAAAACAGCAGAAGATTATAAATGCAGGGTTCAGGGTTTTTTCAAAAAATGATTATAAAAAAGCTTCTACTGAAGAAATAGCTCAGGAAGCTGAAATATCAAAAGGACTTTTGTTTTACTATTTTGAAAACAAGCTTGGATTATATTGTTTTTTATATGAGTATGCAACAAAATTTGTTGCAAGTGAGCTGGATAGTTCTGACGGGGATGAAGAAACTGATTTTTTTAAGTTTATTATTGAGAAGAATATCGAAAAAGTCAAGGTTATGAAAAAGTTCCCTTATCTTTATCAATTCGTGTTAAAATCTTTTTACGATAAAACACCCGGTGTTTCAGAGAAAATATCAAGATATAATGAAGATTATTTATTTTCAATAATTTCACAACGTTTTTCCAAGATTGATTTTTCAAAATTTAAGGATAATGTTGATGTACAATTGGTCATAAAAATGTTATACTGGCTTGGAATCGGATATATGAAGGAACGATTTGAAAAGGATGATATGAGCCTTGATGAAATAATGTCAGATTTTGAATCAGTATTAAATTTATTGAAATATAATCTTTATAAGGAGGAATTCTGCAAATGAGTGTTATTAACATCAACAATCTCACAAAGGATTATGGGAATAACAAAGGCATCTTTGACTTGTCCTTCAAAATAGAAAAGGGCGAGGCATTTGGTTTTCTTGGTCCAAACGGAGCAGGAAAGACTACCACGATCCGTCATCTATTAGGTTTCTTGAATCCTGATATGGGTGATTGCACTATCAATGGTCTTGACTGTAGGACACATTCATCTGAAATTGAAAAAACTCTTGGTTATCTACCTGGTGAAATTGCTTTTCTTGATGAAATGAAGGGTATTGACTTCCTGAAGTTTTTAGCTGTACTTAAGGGTATGAAGGACTATACAAAAATGAATGAGCTTATTTCATTCTTTGAGCTTGACCCAAGCGGAAGACTTAAGAAAATGTCAAAGGGTATGAAGCAGAAAATCGGTATAGTTTCAGCCTTTATGGATAATCCTGATGTACTTATTCTTGATGAACCGACAAGTGGACTTGATCCACTTATGCAGAGTAAGTTCGTCGAGCTGATTGATAAAGAAAAAAAAGCCGGTAAGACAATATTGATGTCATCGCATAGCTTTGAAGAGGTTGAAAAAACCTGCGATAGAGTTGGTATCATCAAGAATGGAAGACTTGTTACCATTGAGGAAGTCGCTACTCTTAAATCATCACAGAGAAAGCAATATATCATTAATTTTACCTCAAAGGGAGAAGCAGAAAGATTCTCAAAAGAAAGTTTTGATGTAAAGGAAATCAATGGCAGACACGTTACTGTTTCAATAACAGGACACATATCACCGCTGATAAAAGTCCTTGCAGATTATGAAATAAGTTCATTTGATATAAAGACTCAGTCACTTGAAGATATCTTTATGCATTATTATGGAGGTGATAAAAATGAATAAGTCAATTATAAAACAGCTTTTTAAATCCAATTTATTTATTATTGGTCTGTTTACTGTAATCTTACTAATGTATCAGCTTATTCTTATTTTTATGTATACACCTTCATTTATTGACAGAATGACTGATATGGCTGGTGGTATGGGTTCAATGGGTAATATTTATGGTATGAACAAATTACCTAAGGGCTTTAGTGGATATTTTGCACAGTTCTTTTATGGAACAATAATTCCGATGTTTACGCTTGTTTATAATATAATTGTAGGTAACAAAATTATTGCAGGAAGAGTAGATAAAGGTTCAATGTCCTGTCTGCTCGCTACACCTAATACCCGTAATCAGATAAGTATTTCAAGTGGCATCTTTTTCTTGCTCAGCAATGCAATAATAATTATTATTAATACTGTTATCGGTTATATCTGCTGTCTTTTATATAAGGAAGCTGACATAAGTCTTAAGCATACTCTTATATTAACTGCTGGTGCTTTATTGATAACATGGACGATTTCAGCAATATGTTATTTCTTCTCTTGTATGTTTAATGAATCGAAACAGTCGTTAGCATTCGGGGCAGGTATACCTATTCTGTTCTTCTTATTCTATATGCTCAAAGACTTCGGGGAGAAGCTTGAAGTATTCAAGAAGTTCACAATCTTCTCGTTGTATATGCCGGACAAGATAGCTAAGAATGAATACTCATCATACTTAATCGGCTTTGGTGCGCTTGCGGTAATAATTGTTATATTGTATTCTTTTGGAGTAAAAATCTTCAACAAAAAGGATATCCCAGTATAACCGGAGGTTTAAATGAAAATAGTATTGCAAAGAGTATTGTCCGCAAGTGTTGAGGTGGAAAATAAAATAATAGGGAAAATTGGTCAGGGTTATTTGATACTATTAGGAGTAGGGCAGGAGGATACCGAGACTGATTGTGACAGACTTGCTGAAAAGATTGTAAAACTAAGGATTTTCAGCGATGAGAATGACAAAACCAATCTTACAATAAATGACGTTAATGGTGAAATTCTTGTTATATCACAGTTTACTCTTTATGCAGACTGTAAGAAGAATCGTCCGAGTTTTTCAAGTGCAGGTAAGCCTGATATGGCAGAAAAGCTATATAATTATTTTATAGATAAGCTCAGGGAAAAAGGTCAGCACGTTGAAGCAGGTAGCTTCGGTGCTTCTATGAAGGTTGAGCTAACAAACAACGGACCATTCACAATAATTCTTGAATAATAAAAAAGCCACTGTAATTATTACAGTGGCTTTATATATACTAAAATTCTTCTTTTACTTCCTGAGTATTTTGAAATTCCTTTATCTTGTTGCATAGCTTTTCATATTCTTTTGCGTTTGCTAACCCATATATACTGTGCTTAATGTCCTTTAAAAGCTCAGCAGCATCTTCAATTCGGCCTGTCTTCATGTAAATATCTGCAGTACATAATGATGCGGTTGCCTTAACCTGGTCATTGTCAAAAGCAAAGAATTCATTAAGAATGCTCTGACATTTTTCATAGTTTTCAAGACAGCTTTCGATATTATATTGAATAGTAAGGTTAATGAGAGGCTCATCCTGCTTATTGTAGAATCTTCCGAATAATCTGCGGCCTTGCTTATAAGCAAGAATAACATTATCCTTATCATCTAGTGAGTCATATGCTGACATCTTTAGATAATAATAATCACACTCAAGTTTTTTATGTAATGGATTAAAGCTGAATCTGAATAGCTCGTGGCGATTGATTCTTTCGAGAGTTTTTAAAACTTCTTCAGGTTCTCCCATTTCCATATAAACCTTTGCAAGTGAAATAACATAAATATTTTTCATTTCAATATTTTTTTCACCAATGCTGAGCACTGAAAGCTCTTCAGCACATTTCTCACCCGCACCATAGTTATTGTTGAGTTTATTAACAGTAATAAACTTTCTTAAATATAAAGCAATACATAATAAGTATAATACGACAGATATTGCAAATGAAAGAGGGACTGCTATGCAAAAAGCTATGATTTTTGCTTTAATTGATGGATTAAGTATGAAAACAACAAGGAAAGCAATCACTAAGAAAGCAGCCCACCAAATTAATATATTCCGCATTCTGATTCTAATTTTTTTCACATTTACACCCCCAAAAGATACTTTCTATATTTTCTCATATTTATGAACATGTGTCAACAGAACTTAAGGATATTTTATCCTTGGAAAATATTTTTGGGGAATATATATAACAAATAATAAAAATAATTATTGAATATTTAAGAAAATAAAAGAGGGTAAAAATTTCTATATTTGCACAACAAAAGTCAATTAATTTAAGGCAAAATTATTTATCTATGGCTCGATATCAATAATAATTACTTCTGGTGAATTGAACACTCTTGATAGTGGTGGAGTCAGCTTAGCTAATCCTCTGCTGACTATCTGTTGAGAATTTCCTATTGTTCGTTTGCCTGTCGTGTATTTAGGTAGGAACCCGCCGTTTGGTGCAACAAGTCCGTTGTCAAAAAGGTGTGGAATTCTCCATTGCCCTCCGTGGTTATGCCCAGAAAGAATGAGATCAAAATGATAACACTTATAAATTCTCTCAAGGTCAGGACGATGAGAAATTAAAATAGTGTAGTTTTTCATATCTATATCTGAAACAGAATTATCAAGCTGCTCTATAAAACTTTGTTCACCGATAAAATAATCATCCACGCCACAGATGTTTAATTTCTGTCCGTTGATATCAACAGTAACTCCATCACCCTCAAGTACAACAGCCCCACATTCTTTTATCTTCTGCTTAATTTTCTTAAGATTTCCGCTCCTGCATTCATGATTGCCTGAAACATAATAGCAAGGATATTGTTCAGCAAGCTTTGTCACAAGCTCATAAGCATTCTTATTGTCCTTGTAATCCTCAGTAATATCGCCACTTAATAATACTATATCAGGCTTCTGTGCATCTATTTTTCGTATGATGGCCTTCTGTGATCTTCCGAATTTGCTATTGTGAAGATCGGTGAGAAGAGCAACGCGGATTTTTTTGTTAACCTTAGGACTTTTTATTTTATAAGTATTAACTTCAATAATAAAATTAAAGATATATGTAAGGAGATATAAGCATATAAGTGAAGCAAGAGTCAGAAAAAAAGCCCACTTGCCGGGATTTTTCGATTTAATATAAAACACCCTTTCTTAAAATTGTGCTTTAATTATATCATAAAAAAAACGGAATGCAAATTGCATTCCGTTTTAAATATTTTAATGTGAATCTATTAATACATTCCGCCCATGCCACCAGCTGGCATTGCTGGAGCAGGGTTTTCTTCCTTAATGTCAGCAACAAGCGATTCCGTTGTAAGAACCATTGCAGCAACAGAAGCAGCATTTTGTAATGCGCAACGTGTAACCTTTGCTGGGTCAACGATACCAGCAGGGATCATATCAACATAATTCTCGTTGTATGCATCGAATCCATAGCCAACTTTTCTTGAACGGCGGATCTTATCAATGATAACAGAACCTTCAAGTCCAGCATTGAGTGCAATCTGACGAACAGGCTCTTCAAGTGCTTTAAGAACAATCTGAGCACCTGTCTTTTCATCACCTGAAAGTGAAGTAATTAGCTTTTCAACAGCAGGCATAGCATTGATGAGGGCTGTTCCACCGCCAGCTACGATACCTTCTTCAACAGCAGCCTTTGTAGCAGCAAGAGCATCTTCAATTCTGAGTTTCTTTTCCTTCATTTCAACTTCAGTAGCAGCTCCAACTTTAATTACTGCAACACCGCCTGAAAGTTTTGCAAGTCTTTCCTGAAGCTTTTCTCTGTCAAAGTCAGAAGTTGTTGTTTCAATCTGCGACTTAATCTGGTGAATTCTTGCTTTGATTTCATCCTTGTTTCCAGCACCGTCAACAATTATTGTGTTTTCCTTCTGAATAACAATCTGGCGTGCGTGACCGAGCTGTTCCATTTTAGCTTCTTTAAGATCTAAGCCAAGTTCTTCAGTGATTACTTCACCGCCTGTAAGAATTGCAATATCTCTGAGCATTTCTTTTCTTCTATCGCCAAAACCAGGAGCCTTAACAGCAACACAAGTGAATGTTCCTCTTAGTTTATTAACTATAAGTGTTGCAAGTGCTTCACCTTCAATATCTTCAGCAATGATTACAAGCTTCTTGCCAGCCTGAACAATCTGCTCAAGTAGTGGAAGAATTTCCTGAATGCTTGCAATCTTCTTATCTGTTATAAGAATTAAAGCGTCATCAATAACAGCTTCCATCTTATCTGTGTCTGTTGCCATATAAGGAGATATAAATCCTCTATCAAACTGCATACCTTCGACAACTTCGCTATAAGTTTCAGCAGTCTTGCTTTCTTCAATTGTAATAACGCCGTCAGCTGTAACCTTCTCCATAGCTTCTGCGATAAGCTTTCCTACTGTATCATCACCAGATGAAATAGCAGCGACTCTTTCAATATCAGAAGAACCTTCAATTTTCTTTGAATTAGCAATAATAGTATCAACAGTAGTATCTACTGCCTTTGCAACACCCTTTTTAACAACCATAGGGTTAGCACCAGCGGCAATATTCTTCATACCTTCACGAACAAGAGCCTGTGCAAGTAAAGTAGCAGTAGTAGTTCCATCACCCGCAGCATCATTAGTCTTGATAGAAACTTCCTTAACAAGCTGTGCTCCCATGTTTTCAAAAGCATCCTCAAGCTCGATTTCCTTTGCTATAGTAACACCATCGTTTGTAATAAGTGGTGCGCCGAATTTTTTATCAAGAACAACGTTTCTTCCCTTTGGACCAAGTGTGATTTTTACAGTATCAGCAAGTTTGTCAATACCACTCTGAAGAGCTTTTCTTGCTTCTTCACCAAAAATAATATCCTTTGCCATAAAAACTTATCCTCCTGTTTAATTACTTTAATAAGAATTATTCTACGATTGCGAGAATGTCAGACTGTTTCAGAATAGTATATTCGATTCCGTCAATCTTAACTTCTGTGCCGGCGTATTTGCTGATAAGAACCTTATCTCCGACGCTTACATACATTTTAACTTCATTGCCGTCAACGATTCCGCCAGGACCAACAGCAACAATTTCAGCGACCTGTGGTTTTTCCTTTGCAGAACCAGCAAGTATAATTCCGCTTTTTGTTGTTTCCTCTGCTTCTACCATTTTAATAACTACTCTGTCAGCCAATGGTTTGATTGTCATATTGAATTCCTCCTTGAAAATAGAATTATTAGTGTAGTGTTTAGCACTCTAATTGCCTGAGTGCTAACTACTATTTTACCAAGGTATTGCAAAAAATCAAGTCATAAAATAGAACATAAGTAAATTTTGTCATAATAAACAAAAAACATGTACAATCTATAGATTTTTTTATACATAAATAAAATATAAATATTTCGTTAAATATAATTATCGTTATATATATATCAAAATATTAAACTTAGGAGCAAATAATTTATTAATAACTTGCATTAATGTATATTAATATTTTATTAACTAAGAACTTAAAATTGTATTTTTTATTACGTATATATCATTATTTATGATATTTTTTATTTCCAACAGCAAAAAAAAGTATATTTTTACAAATAAGTCACAATTTAAACACATAACGACAACATATTAAAATATATTTATAATATAATATTAATATGTAATAACAAGTATGTGGCAGGAAAGGAATGTTAAAATGTCTCTCGGAAAAATTTTAGTAGTAGATGACGATAAAAATATTTGTGAATTGTTAAGATTGTATCTTGAGAAAGAGGGATACAGCGTTATACTGTCACATGACGGAGAAGAAGCGGTAGTAAAATTCTCTGCTCTTAAGCCTGATGTTGTACTTCTTGATATCATGCTGCCAGGTCTTGACGGATGGCAGGTTTGCCGTGAAATCAGGAAGAAATCTAACGTACCTATCATTATGATTACAGCAAAATCTGAAACTTTTGATAAAGTTCTTGGACTTGAGCTTGGTGCTGACGATTATGTGGTAAAACCTTTTGATTCTAAGGAAATTGTTGCACGTATTAAGGCAATTTCTCGTCGTGTCGGACAGGTTAATTCTGAAATTGAAATCAAGGAAGTCAAGTATGATAAGCTTAGTGTAAACATGACAAGATATGAGCTTCGCGTTGATGGTAAGGTTCTTGATACTCCTCCAAAGGAACTTGAGCTTTTATTCCACCTAGCATCAAATCCAAACAGAGTTTATACACGAGATCAGCTTCTTGATGAAGTATGGGGCTTTGAGTACTATGGTGATTCAAGAACTATTGACGTACATGTTAAGCGTCTCCGTGAGAAGCTTGAGGGCGTTTCCGACAAATGGGCTCTTAAGACAGTATGGGGCGTTGGCTATAAGTTTGAGGTAGAAGAAGAATAATGCGTGGTGGCATTCTAAAACAATACTTTTTAGTAATATCAGCAGTAATTCTCATAAGCATTTTTAGCTTAGGAGCAGTTTTACTGCTGATTTCTTCTAATCAGTTGGTTTACAAAAAGAAGCAGGTTATGACTAATGAATTCTCTGAAATACTGAATTATACTAATGATGTTGTGGTCAAAAAAGATAAGGCAAGGAATATTTTTGATGAATATAGCAATTTTGAACGCAAATATGGTGGAACAATAATATTAACAGACAGTATCGGGAATATTCAGGGATCTCTTGCAAACAGAGAAAGGGAAAAAATATCAGCCAAAATGATAGGCTATCTTGATTATAAGCCGGCATATTTTTATAACGATCTTGATGGATATTACAGCGATGATTATCATATAGTAGCTTCAAGGCTCACAATAAGCAATGCAGATTATTATCTGTTCTTCATTAAGCCTGACATCAATGAATGGAGTAACGTAAAATCAATAATGGGCTTTTTCGGGATATCGGTTTTTGTAGCATTCATTTTTATAATGTTAATGGCATATTTTGTATCAAGTAATACTGTAAAACCATTAATAGAAATGAGCAATGTTGCAAAGCAATACTCGAAAGGTGATTTTTCAGCCCGTATTAATATGGAAGAAAAAAATGAGATAGGTGATCTTGCAAAAGCTTTAAATGAAATGGCGAGCTCTTTAGAAAATAACGAAACAGCCCGTAAAAACTTTATAGCAAATGTTTCACACGAGCTTAAAACACCGATGACTTCTATAAGTGGTTTTGTTGATGGAATACTTGATGGAACAATTCCACAAAAGGATCAGAATAAATATCTTTCAATAGTTTCGGCTGAAGCAAAAAGATTATCGCGGCTTGTTGTTTCGATGCTTAATATGGAAAAGTTTGAATCTGGTGAAGTAAAGCCTGCATTTATCACTGTTAATGTTAATGATGTAATTTTTGAATGCTTGTTATCATTTGAGAAAAAAATCGATCAGAAGAAGATTGAAATATGTGGTCTTGACAACGAAACCATTATGATATATGCTGATAAGGATTTAATATATCAGGTAATTTATAATCTGATTGAAAATGCTATAAAATTCGTTAACCAGCAAGGATATATTGAGTTTAATCTTAAAAAAGAGGACGGAATGTTTACTTTTGCAATAAAAAACAGTGGTGACGGAATTAAAAAAGAGGAAATTCCACTTGTTTTCGATAAATTTTACAAGTCAGATAAGTCTAGAAGTCTTGATAAAATTGGTGTAGGTCTCGGTCTGTATCTAGCAACATCAATCATTCATCTTCATAACGGGGATATAAGTGCTAACAGTGAGGAAGGCATGTATACTGAATTTAAATTTACAATCCCAGTTAATAAATCATTTGATAAGGGGAAAAAGAATTGAACGTAGAGTTTGACGGTCAGGGTAATGAACCTGAGAATGAAAATCTTAATAAGGAAGCTGAATACATCTGGGGTACTGGCAATACATCAAATATACCCGTAGAAGAAGTTAATATCAGCAAAGAAAATCCCCCTAAAGTTGAAGAACCTGTTCAAGAACAAAAGTCACCAAAGAAGAAAAAGAAAAGGCTTGTTATTGCCGTAGTTATTACTATAGGAGTAGTAATAATCTGCTCACTTATTACAACAACAGCTCTTCTTGGCAGAGGTTGGCTTTCAAACAGGTTATTTGTTTCTGACAGAATTCAGATATCCATACCAATACAGAAAAAGCCACAGCTAGATAAGGAATATTATGATTCTAAAACTGGAAAATATACACCCGAAGGAATAGCAAAAAAGGTTCTTCCGTCGGTGGTATCTATTGAAATTTATGAAAAAGGCATGCTATTTACACCAGTAAGTCAGGGATCTGGCATTATACTTACCGAAAATGGATACATTATAACTAATGCTCATGTTATTGAAAATGCAACAAGAGCTATAAAGGTTATCCTTAATAATAAGCAGGAATATGAAGCCAAGATAGTTGGATTTGATAAAAAAACTGACCTTGCTGTCATAAAAATAAATAAGACAGGGCTTGTGGCTGCAGACTTCGGGGATTCAAGTCAGCTTGAAATCGGTGAAGAAATTGTTGCTCTTGGTAGTCCAGCTGGATTGTATGGTTCTTTAACCCGCGGAGTAGTTTCGGGCCTTAATAGAAAAATTAAAACTGAAGCAAACAATACTGAAATGGACTGTATTCAGATAGATGCTGCCATTAACCCTGGTAATTCAGGTGGTGCATTAGTTAATATGTATGGTCAGGTTGTCGGCATAAATACATCAAAGATTATGCTCGATTCTTATGATGGAATCGGCTTTGCAATTTCAATAAATGAAGCAAGACCAATTCTTGAAAAGTTGATTGCAGATGGTTATATAAAGGATAGGGTAAAAATAGGTATTACATTCTATGAACTTACTACAGCTACAGCAGAAATCAACAAAACAAAGCCAGGCTTATATATACGCTCTATTGATAAGGAATGCGATATTGCAAAAACTGAGCTTAGGGAAAATGATATAATTACGCATATTGAGGGTGTGCCTGTTGTTTATCGTTCAGATGTGGATAATATAATGAAAGGTAAGAAGCCGGGGGATACTGTCAAAGCAAAAGTATACAGAAAAACTGACAATGGTGATGAAAAGACCTTTGAAATAAAGTTTAAGCTGATGGAGGATACTTCTCAGAAAATTAATACTGATAATTAATGATAAATGCTCCCGCTTTAGATATTAATAGCGGGAGCGAATTATAAAATCGGAGGATTTATGACAAAAATAATAATAATTGTAGTATTAATTCTTATGTCTGCATTTTTTTCAGCAAGTGAAACGGCATTCTCAACTGTTAATAAAATCAGACTAAGAAATTATGCGAATCAGGGCAATAAAAGGGCAGCAAAAGCACTTAAGATTGTCAATGATTTTGATAAGGCTCTGACTGCAATACTTATTGGTAATAATATTGTCAATATTGCATCTGCGTCACTTGCTACAATCGTTTTTACAGAAAAATTCGGAGCATCAAGTGTAGGTATCGCAACATTAGTAATGACTGTTATAGTTCTTGTTTTTGGTGAAATATTGCCTAAATCACTTGCAAAAGAAAACGCTGAACATTTTACACTAGGAATTTCAACGGTAATGTCGATACTTATTTTTTTCTTGAAGCCGTTTATATTGATGTTTACTGCACTAAAAAAGTTAGTTAGTAAAGCATTTGTAAAGCAAAAGCATGCTAATCCAAGTGTTACAGAAGAAGAACTTAAATTTATTATTGAGGAAATTGAAGATGAGGGAGTACTTGAAGAACAGGAAAGTGACCTTGTAAAAAGTGCGCTGGAATTTGATGAAATAGCAATAAGTCAAATTCTTATTCCTCGTGTCAATATCATTGGTGTTGAAGCAACAGACGACGTTGAAAAGGTCAAGGATGTTTTTATAACAGAGCGTTATTCAAGAATGCCAGTTTATGATAAAACAATGGATAGCATAATTGGCATAATTCATCAGAAGGATTTTTTCAATCTATATATAAATGGTGGAAAGGATATTACACCGATCGTTCAGGAAGCCTTGTTTTTCTCTGAAAACAAGAAAATTTCTGAAGTAATGACAGAAATGCAACGCACAAAAAATCATATGGCTATTGTTATTGACCAGTATGGAGGAACTGAAGGTCTTGTTACTTTTGAGGATATAATTGAAGAGCTTGTCGGTGAAATTTACGATGAAAATGATGACGATGAAAGGGATTATATTAAAATCTCAGATAACAGCTATAATGTTTCAGGCGGATTGAGTATAAGCGACTTTCTTGAATATCTTGAGCTTGGTGAGGATATAATTGTTACTGATTGCAATTCAATCGGTGGCTGGGTAATGGAACTTTTAGAACACGTTGCGGAAAAGGGCGAAAAAACAACTTACAGTATTTTTAACATAACTGTTCTTGAGATCGACGACCAGCAGATTAAGAGGGTTCTCATAGAAATTGATGAGAAAAAAAGCAAGGGAGATATCAATAAGGAGTAATTTATTTATATACTTATCCGAATGCTTGACATATATTTGTTTTTCTTATATAATTATATTTTGTTAAGTTATAAATTTTTATAAAATCAGCTATTTTTCAGATAGCTGATTTTTAAAATAAGCTTTAAAAAGCTGTCATGAAAGGGATGGTCATTAATATGGC
>JAEWZG010000150.1 GCA_023395435.1 Bacillota bacterium | reverse complement strand
AGCTTATTTTTAACATTATCAATAACCTGATTTGCAATCTTTTCACGATGAAGAAGAATCTCACGCTTATTTTCAAGTTCGGCCTTTGAAACTATTTTAACATACTTGTTTGAGATTTTCTTAATTTCTTCCTTGATTCTATCATAAGCCTCATAAAGTGACTCATCATTAGCTTTTTCAATTATTTCTTCACGGGAGATTTCAGCTTGTTTTAAAATTTCATCTATCTGGACATTTACATCATCATCGACAGCTTTAGCAAAACGCTCCAGTTTTTCTTTTTCTGTACTCATTCTTACCCTCCCGAAGTTATATCTTGATGCCTATGGATTCCTGAACATAACGTGATATTGCTGTTGTTATCTGGCTTGTTGCGTGACGGTCAGGAATTTCCACAATAAGTGGACGCCTCTGGCTCAGCTTCATGGCAAAAACCTGTTCATCACATAGTTTTATGAGCTTTTCAGTCATTAAAACTATGCCAATGTTTTCGTTATTGACACAATATTCTAGTGCTTCGCTAACTTCGTTAGCCTCATGCACTACGACACCTTCAATGCCAGCAAGACGCATACCCATCTGTGTATCTATATTATCGCTTATAACATAAAACTGCATAAATTAATCCCTTATTCCTGTTTTTATTTAAGAGCGCCGATAATAAGGATTGAAATAAGAAGTCCATAAAGAGCAACACCTTCACCAAGAGCAACGAAGATAAGTGACTTAACAAATGACTTAGGCTCTTCTGCTACTGCACCGATTGCTGCAGGAGCTGCTGCTGCTACTGCGATACCAGCACCGATTGACGACATACCTGTTACAAGAGCTGCTGCAAGGTATCCAAGACCAGCACCTGTTCCGATTGTTTTTGAAACTGCATCTGTTGCTTCAGCACTAACAAAACCGCCCATTGGAATGATAACTGCGATTGCTGCTACACCAAAGAATGCACAAAGATTAAAAAGAATAGCATTCTTTGCTTTTTTGCCTGATTTTTTTCCTCTTATTACTGGAACAAGTGGCATTGCTAACATAATAACTGCTGCTAAAGGTAATAAAAATATCAACATAATAGTTTCCTCCAAAAATTAAATCAAATTTATCTATTCAATATCGGTGTCGAGGTTTACTCTAACCGGTAAGAATGGTTTTCCGTCCCCTTCATAGAAACGTGAGAATATTTCGTAGAACTCAAGACGTATAGACTGAATTGCTACAATCATACCTTCCATTGCCATAACAAAGGCATTTCCTATGATGACAACAAAAAGTGATGCTCCTTTTGAAACACTTTCAGCAAGTGTCATAACAACCAGCATCATACCAGCATGGGATAGAATAAATCCGCCGACCCTGAGGAATGACATTGTGTTTGTTACATAGCTAAGCATGAATTCAAAAAGCTCAAAGAAGTTTTCTGCAATAAAGGAACCGATTCCTTCAGATTCTTCATTATCTGCATGCGTTTTCTTATACTTGACGTAATTTGAAAGCGGAGCTCTGAAGAACATTAAGAGCAATGGGATTACAATAAGTAAGATAACATATAGTGGTGTGAATACCTTCATATCTTCAAGCATTGTAAGGGCTGCACCGATTACTACTGAAAGATAGAATGTCAAACCAACAAGTCCGTTGCATCCGAATATTGCTTTTTCAAAGTTCTTTTGCTTGAAACCAAGTATTATATTAAAAACAATTGAAATTGTTATCAATACCGCACCGAGTGCAACCGCACCGAGAAGAATAAAATTCGTTTCTTCAAAAACCGCAAGAGGTTTCCCACCCAAGCCAAGTACCTTATAAACAGGATCAAGAACATCTTCAAATCCGAATACCGAACCATATATAAATCCGAAGAACATACTTGAAATTCCCACTCGGGAAACTATTCCGCCAGCCGGGTTCTTTTTCAGCTTTGATATCAGTAGTCCTATAACTAAAAGAATAAAACCCTGTCCCATATCACCAAACATAAGTCCGAAAAGTAATGTATATGTCAATGCAAAGAAGGCTGTAGGATTTATTCCGTTATAGGATGGAAGTCCGTACATCTCAACAAGCATTGTAAATGGATTTGAGAAAAATCCGTTTTTAAGCTTTGTCGGCGGCGCAATCTGTGAATCTGTATCAGGCGGATTCATTACGACGGAAACTGTTTTCATTTCATCAAATATTTTGTCAAAGTGCACAGAATCCTTTTCAGGAACAAATCCTGTGATATAGAATTTTCCGTTTACGGAAGCGACATTTTTTCTAAGCTCAAAAGTATCATTAAGATATTTAAGCTTTACAAATGCCTGATTTAAGTATTCTTCATTGTCAGATTTAAGCTTTTCAATCTTGAGAAGTAATGCTTCAGTGGTTTCCTTCTCGTTTGTTATAGCATTTTTAATCTCATCATAAGCAGTTTTTGGTGTACCCTTTACAAAGTCAGGCACTCGGACTCTTTCAAAATATAAGGATCTGAATATTTCATCCACAACAATAATTGAATTTTTCGGTGAGAAATACAAACCCCAGATGTAGCTTGTACCATTCTCAAATGGTACAAAGAAGAAGTCCTTATCATCATAATACGAAAGCTTTGGATAGCTGTCGACCGGAAGCTTACCTACTCTTACCTTTACATGTTCACACGCAAACAGGCGCTCAAAGTTTGTGTTCAGATTTGCCATATGAGTTAGCTGTTTTATTGCTTGAGACTGTTCGGATATGTCCTGATTCAGATTTTGAAGTCCAGCATTATATTCATTATATTTACACTGGATATCCGCAATCTTTGTATCAATTTCAGTAATATCATTAATTTTAATATCAGAATAGTCGAGCTTCTTAAAATCTATTTTTAGGTTCTGCCCAAGATTAATCAGCTTTCTCAGGGTAACTGAATATGGATTATCTTCGTTCAGTAATTCAAGCCTGGTGCCGCCCTGATTAGTAGAGTGAACCGCAAGTTCCATATGAAAACATTTGCTCTGGCAACATTTCAGGAGTACTTCGTCAAGATCCTTAATCAATCCCGCTATGTTGACCAATAACATTTTCTCAATTGCCATTTTCTCACCCCTTTTAGATAATCAATAATTTTTCAATAAAGCTTGGTGGCGATTTATATCGTATTCCTTCAATGATACAAATAATATTCATTGCTTCAATATCGCACAAATAAATAAAAGAAAATAGAGCGACAGGCGCTGTCTGGGCATTTTTCAGTGATACTCTCGCTGCCTTGTATCTGATCTCGAACATATTATGTTCAACAATATCAGGATCAATTTCATCAAGCTGTCGTGCGTAAATTGTTTTCTTGAACATATCAAGCATTTCTTCTTTTCCGCTTGCTTCATAATAAGCAAACATCTGCTTCTTGCTTATTCTTCCATAAAACGGGAACATATTCTGCTTGATGGTTCCTACATCGGCATTGAAAAAAGCCTTAAGCCTGTATGAATTGATAAAGTTAATCATGTCAATCTGAATGCTGACGCTTCTTTTAAGCTCTTTGGCAACATTGCCGTCAAAGTCCTTATCAATTAGTTCAAACATTTTCTTATAGAACTGTGTTCTTAAAAGAACCTCGCATCGAAGGTAATTAACCTGACCGTTTTCATCAGGAGTAACATCCTTTAAAACATTGTAGTAATCAGTATGCCTTATTACCTTGAGCAAGTCCTTAAAGCTCCTTGATTTTGCAAGCGCAAGCATATCAAAAGATGCATGAGATATCAAATAGCCAGGCAATGTAGAAATATAATCATCTGATTTATTGGCGTTAATGTGAAGAATACAGCTTAAAATCTGGTCAACTTCTTCTCGTATTACCTCATAATTATAGAAAGGAATTCTATCAAGATGCTGGAACTTGCAAAGCTCAACATAAGTATCGAAGTTCTTTCTTCTTATAAGTGTTTCAAGCAATCCTCTGTGTATTGTGTGTGTATCTATATTTGCAAGAATATCACTGTATCTTGTATTCTTTTTAAGGTACTCGGCAACTTCACTGACACTTTGTTTATTAAGAAGTTCTGTGTAATTCTGCTTGGTAAGCATTTTTCCGTGCTTTGCGTGTATTTTCGTTAATGTTGCTTTTGTTGAAAAGCTTTCCAGCATATTTTCACCTTATTTCTAAGAAAAATTTTTATTAATTAGCATTGGATAATATTTCTGTAAATTTCATTTTCCCACTTCTCGTGATTTTCATTATAGTTCTGGTCAAGAACATTAATTTCCTCTGCTGTTTTCTTCGCAAGCTCAGCAAGCTTTTCATCAGCACTGGATTTTTCAAATTCTTCAACCTTTTCAACACGACCATTAACTCTTTTTAAAACATCTTCTCTTATCTGTTCTTCTTGCTTTTCAGCATCGCAAAGTATTTCACTTTTCTTTTTATAAGCATCATCAAGTTTTTTCTTTGCATTCTCATCTATTTCGAGAATTCTGTTTATCAGGTTCTCCATTTTGGTCTCTCCTTATTAAAACTATATCTTTTTATGTAAATACTTTAAAAAAACAAAAGAGCAACGACATAAGTCGAGCCCCTTTGCTACTTATATATAATATACCCAGTAACAAATTTTATCAATAGTAAATATAGTGATAAATTTATAGATAGTAAAGCTATTTTTGGCTAAAAACACAATAAAATTATTAAATATTTCCTATAAATCATTGCCCGACTTAATTATTTTTAGTATAACCTATTACAAACAAAAAACCTCTTTGTTAAAGAGGCTTTTTAGATTAATTCTTAAGACTATGGAGAGGTGCTGGAATCTGTCCACCACGATTTATGAATTTTGATGGTGAGTTATAATTTATTTTCATTACAGGGCCACATCCGAAAAGTCCGCCCCAGTCAAGTTCATCGCCAATCTCTTTGCCTATTGCTGGTATAATTCTAACAGCAGTAGTCTTGCTGTTTACCATACCGATCGCAGCTTCATCGGCAATAATTGCGGCAATTGTATCCTCAGTAATATCACCTGGCACGACTATCATATCAAGTCCTACTGAGCAGACAGCTGTCATAGCTTCAAGCTTTTCAATAGAAAGGCAACCGCTCTTAGCAGCATCAATCATACCAGCGTCCTCCGAAACAGGGATGAATGCACCAGAAAGTCCGCCAATTCTTGAGCAAGCCATTACGCCGCCTTTTTTAACTGCATCGTTAAGTAATGCAAGTGTAGCGGTTGTTCCATGAGTACCGCACTGTTCAAGCCCAATTTCTTCAAGAATATGAGCAACACTGTCACCAACTGCTGGAGTTGGTGCAAGAGATAAATCAACTATTCCGAATGGAACGCCAAGACGTTCAGAAGCTGTTACACCGACAAGTTGACCAACTCTTGTTATTTTATAAGAGGTTTTCTTAATTATATCAGCAATTTCTGTAATATTAGCGTCAGGATATTTTGCGAGAGCTGAGCGAACAACACCAGGGCCTGAAACTCCGACATTAATCATACAGTCAGGTTCGCCGACACCGTGGAACGCACCAGCCATAAAAGGATTGTCCTCAACAGCATTACAGAAAACAACAAGCTTTGCTGCGCCGAAGCAAGCCTTATCAACAGTGATTTCTGCTGATTTTTTTACTATCTGACCCATAAGCTTACAGGCATCGAGGTTTATACCTGTTTTTGTTGAACCAACATTTACAGATGAGCATACTCTTTCTGTAACTGACAAAGCTTCTGGAATGGAATTGATAAGTTCAATATCGCCTGCAGAAAAGCCCTTCTGAACAAGTGCTGAATATCCACCGATAAGGTTAACACCAACAGCTTTTGCTGCGGCGTCCATAGTAAGTGCAAATTTAACAGGTGAGCATTTGCATGCTGCTGAAATTATTGCTATAGGTGTAACTGAAATTCTCTTATTAATGATAGGGATACCATATTCCTTTTCAATATCTTCGCCGACTTTAACAAGGTCCTTTGCACAACGTGTAATCTTGTCGTATACCTTTGCACAAGCCTTATCTATATCACTATCTATACAATCAAGCAATGATATTCCCATTGTGATTGTTCTAATGTCAAGACATTCATCTTGAATCATTCTAATTGTCTCTAATATATCATATACGTTTAACATTATATCCTCCGGAATGAATTATTTTGTTATATTCTGTGCATTGAATTGAAAATATCCTCGTGCATTACATGAATTGAAAGCCCGAGTTCGTTCCCTAATAATTTCATTCTATCAGATAATTCTGTGAAGTTTGTATTTAGCTTTGAAATATCAACAAGCATAATCATTGCAAACATATCCTGCAAAACTGACTGAGTAACTTCTGTGATATTAGCATTATAATCAGCACAGATCGCACTGACCTTTGACAAGATTCCCACTGTGTCTTTACCGATAACTGTTAAAACCGCTCTCATTTAATTATCCTCCTAATTATTCAACTTTTTATATAATAACATATTTTACGTAAAATTAAAATCCGATAAAGCCACAATTTTATTATTTTTTTTACATACAAATATGTAAATTTAAGCTAATATATGATATAATGTTTTTAATCTTAGTGGTTAAGAAACTCAAGGGAGACCTTTATACTATCTTTTATTTTTGGTATGCAAAGAGGTGTGGTGTCGAATATAAAGCCACCGATAACTTTCTGATTTTAATAAATAAATCTATAAAGGAGATATTATGATAAAATATTGTGATTCACATTCTCACTCAAAGAATTCACCAGATGCAAGGCATTCTGTTAATGATATGTGCGAAAAAGCTATAAGCCTTGGACTAACTTCTTATACTATTACTGATCATATTGAATGTAATATTGAACGCTGGGTATATGAAAATCCAAAGCAAATCGGTCCACTTTTCAGAGATATTTTTGAAAATTCAATGAGGGATATTTATATTGCTAAAGACAAGTATCAGGGCAAACTTAATCTTCTTGCTGGAGTTGAACTTGGTGAACCATGTCAAAACCTTGAATGTGCTGAAAGCTACGCAAAAGACAAACGTCTTGATTTTATTATTTCTTCAATTCATCAGATAAGAGGAAAAGAAGACTTTTACTTCATTGATTACAGCAAGGAGGATATTCCATCACTGATGCAGACATATTTCGAAGAGATCTATGAGACTGTTAAATGGAATGGTTTTGATGTAATCGGACATCTTACATATACTCTCCGCTATATGCAGGGCGAACAAGGATATAAAGTTAATATGAAGCCTTATGAGGAAATTATCCGTGAATGCTTCAAAACACTTGCTCAAAACGGAAAGGGAATTGAAGTCAACACATCAGGATATCGCCAAAAATTTGGGGACTTTTTCCCTGACTTTGAATATGTAAAAATGTTCAGAGAATGTGGTGGCGAAATTATAACAACGGGTTCAGATTCACACTGTACTGAGGATTTAGGAAAAGGACTTGCAGAAGCAGCTGAAATGATTAAAAAAGCTGGCTTTGATTATATAGCATACTTCAAGGAAAGAAAGCCACAGTTTATGAAAATTTAATATATCAATAAGAATGGAGATAAACATATATGAGAAAATATGTCATTAAGGAATACCTATCTTCAATTATTTCTATTATTATTGCTTTTGGAGTAATGATTCTACTTGGATATTTCTTTGATGGAAAAAAGATAACCTCCGATAATATTAAATTCGCTATAATAATGACTGCATTTTTTATAGCAATGGATTTATTTTCAGCGTACAGACGAAAAAAGAAAGCAACAAAGAAAGCTGACGCTTAAAGCGCCAGCTTTTTTATATGTTATTATAATTATCAACATATGCTGTGAGTTTTGTGAAGATACCTTTACTGTTCCCGGATATATTAATGGCTGAAATATTTTTTGAGGGCATTGTGATTAGGCTTGTTTGAATAGAATAAGCATCATTAATATCCTCACCATTAAAACCCCTGTAAACTACTTCAAAACTTTTACAACCACGCATAAAGTAATTAATTTTATACTGAAGCCCATTAGTATTATCGCTTGTCCATTGCCTGTCATAATTTATATGCTTATGCCTTATGATTTTTCTACTTGTTGCATAAGCATTCTCCATATTAAAGGAATTATATGTTCCGTCAAGATCACGCATATGAATATGACTGACAATCTTTGTGTTATCAACATTTTCAGAATATGAGATTATTGAATCTGCATTATTAAGCTGAATTTTTTTAGGGGTTACTGGCATTGAACAGGATATTTTGTTCGGATAAGATATATACGGATAAAAGTTCCCTAATTTAAGAGAATGATTAACAATAGCTTCCCAAAGGCTTGCATGTTCTTTTATATACAGATAATTCACTGACTTACCCGTATCACTATATGTTACATATGGAGGGGCATAGCTTTGAGAAATTAACTGAGTCAGAGTAAGACCATATTTAATTTCATTAGCAAGCATACAATTACCTAGCGATAGTGAATATCCTCTTGACGAAATATAAAGAATCATACCCTTTGATGAGGTTGTCTTTTTGAATATATCAACAACTCCCTTATGTATAAGAGTATTGTTGACAGTAACCTCAACATCAACGATTTCACCAAAAGTTACATTAATAAGAAAGCTACCTGAAAATACTGAATACGGGGTGTAGCGTTCCTTAACAAAATTGAAGGAAATACAATCAGTAAAAGTTAATCTGTCCCTATAACCTTTTATTAAAACACTTAAAGATATTTTATCCATAATGAATTACCCGCCTTTACAAATACAAGCGTGCATTCTGCAGTTACTCCATAGCCGTCAATCTTTGCTAGGTAGCTTTTTAGAATCACATTTGAAAAGCTCTGTGTACCGATATTAAGAGTGAATGCGGTTGTGCTCTCGCAGATATTATTGAGAGTTTCAATAATATTGTTGCTGTCAAGAGTGATTTTTCCGCTTGCCTTTATTGTTAATGCATTGCTTCCGTTAAGTGAAAGACTGGGTGCATTTGATAGTGGAAAATACTGTGATATTTTATTTTCACGTGATATTTCATAGCTTTTACACTTAAGTGTATAGCTTGCACCTATTGGAATGCTGACACCAGCATTGTTATCTTGTTCGATAACTCCTGAAAGGAAGATAATTTCCTGTGTATTGTCCATATAAAACCTCCTTTTTTTCATAAGCATTTGTATGCGAATGGGTTCGGGGGCGAACGCAAAGCCACCGCAAATACAAACAATTATTATTCATCAATGTTTATGTCATTTCTTGTCTTGATACAAGAAATGACGAAAGAAGATCAAGTCAAATCCTCAAACACGTTTTGCTAACGCTCAACAAGTCGAATTTGACATTTACACTCCGACGCCGATTTTTGAGTGACGGTCGCTCAATCAACCAATTAAAGTTTGCATTCTTATTTTAATTTGTTCGTGGTTGATTTCGTGCTCCGACCTTTTAAAACTTTTGATTGTTTAAGTTTTGTTTGCGAAGGGGTATGGCGGCGAACGCAAAGCCATCGATAGTAAATATAAGTAATATAATATAAATTAAAATATAGGGCGGAAATAATACGCCCCGATTTTATTATAATGAAAGAACCTTTGTTGCGTCTGGAATAATCTTTGCAAAGCCGGTTGTAATAATGAAAGCAACATCCTCCATCTGGGTGCTGATAAGCTTTTCAAAATCAACAACAATATCTGAACCCTTTATAATTTCAAGAGCAGAGGCTTTGTCAAGACCGATAAGCTTATCACTTGCAAGAGATGTGCACTTTACAAGAGTTGCACCGAATGGCGTTTTAATAGCACCATCCTTCATAAAATCACCAGCATATTTCTTCATTTCATCAAGCTTTAAGATACTTGCCATAACTGCAGGTGAGCAGATGATTGTTGAGAGATTGAAGTCGTCAAATGCTGCCCAGAAAGTAATAAGATCATTGTATGTGAGGTTATCACCTGAAATGTTTGTAACAGCTGCGTCAGTCACAAGAGAAGTTACTGCCTGAGAATTAAGTGCCTTTGAAATTTTCGCACCGATAGTACGCAATGTTGCTGCAAAAAGATCAAGTCTTTGCTGACGGATTGCCTCATATGAGGTACAGATTTTTCTGCCAAGCTTAACAAGAGCTGTTGTTGCTGTTGCAAGCTTTACTGATGTTACAGGGAGAGTTCCACCCTCTGCAACTACTGTGTCAGTACCTGTTGATACAATGCTTAACCCCCTGTAATCAACTCCGTTTGTTTTTGTTTCAGCGGCAACAATATAAGGAATGATTGAAGCTTCCTCAACGCCCTGTTTAATACATCTGCGGACAAATTCCGGGAAGAGAACTGCTGATTCTGTTGTCGCAAAGAACTTTTCGACCATATCGGAATCTTCCCCGCAAACCTTGATGTCAAAGCGCTTAAGCTGTCTTTCAAAAGCGTCAAGACCCTTAAGCTCTGTGTTCTCATAATCTGAATCACGGTCAAGCTCCTCTAATGCCTGTGTGAAGCTTTTTGAGGCAATATTATAAAGCCCCTTTTCAAGTTTTATTGTGTTATACATTTTTTATTTTCCTTTCTTATTTTAAACTCTGAATTGTGAAAGACTCTTATTTTCTGTTTTTTCAGAAATAAAGGTCTGTGGTGCAAAAACACCCTCTGATGTTTTTTCAAGCTTATTTTTCATAGCGATAAGCTCGCTTGTTGACATGCCTTCTGCTATTCTAAGAAGTGCATCTTTTGAAGCTTCTGCGTGGCACAAAAAGCTTAGCTTGACAATGTCACGTTTTAAATTGTCCTTAAAAATCTGATTTTCAGCCTCAACCTCTTGAGCCTTTTGTTTTAAAGCTTCAATATCAAATTTATCAGTAAATTCTTCACTGAAATTATCAGAATAATGCTTTGTAACACCAGCGTTAACTTGTGCGGGAACAGCAACAAAAGACCATTCATAAGCATCTGTCGGGTTATCAAGAATTACATAGCATTTCTGCCCGTTGTAAACCTTGCCCTTTTTATGTGAGCATGCTTTTATCTTGATATCGCTTCTGCAGACTGAACATAAATGTCTTTCAATACAACAGCTGACGCTGACTTCCTTTTTTATGCCTGCGTCAATTTCCTTAATAAGATCTTCGTTTGCTGAGGTTTTCACCATATAGGCTGATGCCTTAAGGTATGTATATGGTGCACCAGTTTTTGTTTTGCGAGTGGAGTCAACCTCAAGTGAAGTTTCAAATATTCTTGCTGTCTGGTTTGAGCCTTTTGGGTTATGGTCAAAAATCCCGGTCTTGCCGACAAAAAGCGTTGATAGCTTCTTTAATGCCTCAACAGAAAAAGCTTCGCTATCCCGGTCAATTTCATTGTCGCATAATATTATCGGAAAGCAATAAACCTCATCAGCTTTAAGCTCACGATGAGTGAATTTATTAATTCTTCCGAGGATTTCATCTGTGATTTCCTGCATTTTATCATTCCTTTCTTTAAAAAGTTGCTATTTTGGGGGCTTTGCGATCGCCCCCATTCCCCTTCGCATTACAATGTTTCAGTAGAAAATTAAGCGTTCTGCTTTTCAATTTCAAGTTCAATCTGTCTTGCCTGTGCATTGTTAAGGCGTGCCTTTGAAAGCTCGTATTCATCCTGAAGATTAATGTTTGACCATTCGACCTTGACCTTGCTGTTTATTCCTGACAAAGTCATAAAAGTATCAGAAATCTTTAGAATTACAGGGGTCAGCAATCTTCGGTAGAATTCAAGCTCACTTGTGAGAATGTCAGCCTGTTGCTTGCTCATTCGCTCACTTGTGCTCCAGCTAAGTCCAAGCAAGAATGGTGGAATTGATAGCTTTGCAATAATCTGCTCAAGAAGTTGCCTTACCGGAATATCTGTATCAACAATCTGATTTTCAGCACCGATAACTTTTATTCCGATATCGCCGACAGCAATGAAGTCACGAATCTGACCATCACGCGATGCATTCATGCCATCTGACCATTCCTGAGCAATCTGCATTGCTCGCTCTTTAGCAAATTCCTTATCGCCTGAATCCGATGATGGCTTGTAGGTTACCGCATAGCGGACATTACCGAGTCTTTCAAAATTCTGACCTATACACTCATAAATTTTCAGAAGAATACCACTTATGCAAGGGAGCCCCCTCAGAACAGAAATACCATTCGGGCATTTTGCATTTGGATTCAGTGCAGTATACAAAAGCCTTTCTGGGTGCTTTATTTTCGCCACCTCGCCGTCTGTTCCAATATAGAACTGTCTGTCAAGTGGGTTGCTCCCGTATCTTGCTGAGATTATCGTGCTGTCAGCATTATAAAGTCCAGCTATCTGCTTTGTTTCGGAATTAATCAGTATTTCTCCAACTGCATTACCATAAGTGAGCAACGAATCAAGATAGCTGTCAACAAAGCAATTCAATGACTGCCCTGAAATTCCTACTCTTACAGAATTAACAAACTCATCAAGTTCATCCTGATACTTCTCATCAAAGCACTTTATGGTGAAATCACCACAGAGCCTTACAATTTTCTGAATACAGGCATCAATAACAGGCACCTGAATTCTAAGCTGTTCATAAAGCCTGTTCTCAAAACTGCTCATATTCCCCGAGTAGAAATACAACTGTTGATTAAGGCTTCTTGCTGACTGAAGCGCATAAATATCGGGTTGCTTCTCTGATTTTTTTATTAAACCCATTTTTTCACCTCCTTAAAGATGCGACAAAAAAGTCATCTGTACGCTGATTGAGATATGTGCTCACAAAATAACGGATTTCGTCCATTGCGTGGTCGTTTTCCTTTAATGGTGAGTCTGTTCCTGACCTTACATCCCAGCAATAAAGTGAGAACTCACGGATGCTATCCTTACAGCAATCACAGAACATCAGCTTGCCTTGCTTTAACATATCGCCGACACGTCGAATTCCACTTAAAACATCATTTTTAGCAGGAATGACCTTGAATTTCCGGTGTCGGCGGATACACTCAATAAAACTTGCGGCGGACGGGTCAACTATAACCGTCCTGATATTTTTACCCTCACATAATTGCTCGAGAGCATTATAATGCTCCTCATCAGTTCTTGAAATGCCGGTTTCTCTTGAAGCATAATAATACTCATCAACCCTGTACCACTTTCCGTCCGACTTCCCCCAAAGACCAAAGGATGAAGGGTTGACTGTTCCATAATCGCAGGAAACCACATATTCTGAACATACAGGGGCAGATTCTGCAATATGCTTTTTCTTATCAAACATTGGATAAACAAGCCCTGTTACAGCCGTCCACTTTCCTAAAACAAAACGCTCGTAAAATACTCCTGAATAAAGTGAGTTGTAACGCTTTATTATTTCAGGGGATAGTGACGGATTGTCCGTCATTAAAAAGTGAAGGTGCAGAGCGTTTTTCTCCTTTGTTCGTTCAATCCACTCCTTATAAAACCAATGGTATGGGTGTTCGGGATTGCAGTTAAACCAAAGCTTAGAACCTGTTATCGAGCATCTTGCGAGTGCCTGTTCAACAAAGGAACGTGGCATAAGTGCGACCTCGTCAAGCAATACGCCACTTAATGTCATGCCCTGAATTAGTGAGGCGCTTGACTCATCCTTGCCGCCAAAGATATAAAAGCGGTTTGACTTATCCTTAAAGGTAATATCTATGTAGTTTTTTGACACCTTTTCAATAAGAGAAAAACCGAGCGCCCTTAATGTTTCAGTCAATGGGGTTATAACATTGCGCTTTAAAGAAGTGATTGTCTTACCACACATAGCAAAATGTGCATTATCAAAGTAAGCCATTGCCCACGCTATAAAGGAAAGTGACATACACAATGTCTTTCCACTTCGCACCGCCCCGTCACATATTATTGCATCATAATTGCTGTACTTTTCACTATTCCACCACGTGAGGACGGTAATCTGCTTTTTTGAAAAGCTTGTAAAATTCTTCATTAATTTCCACCATCTACGTTATCAATAGCGTTTGCACCTTTTATTATTGCGGAATAAAAACTGTCTGCCGAAGAAGAAAAGTCAGCAGAATTTTCAATTTCCCATAACTTTTCTAGGGCCTTCTGCCTATCAAAAAGTTTTATTTCAACTCCCCCACCTTTTATACGCTTTATTTCAGAAACATTGAATAGATCAAGGGAGCTGATTTGAGCTTCTGACATCGGCTCGTCAGAAAAAGCAAGCTTGACAGTATCATTTATACTCCCAAAAGCAAGTCGCTCAAGTCCTGCTTTAATCTGCCCCTGATTGATATATTCCTGACTATTAAGCTTTCTGATATTATTCCTTGAATAAGCCGAGTGAAGAATTTTCATGCCTTCGCTAAAGGCCTTGCTTTCAGGTATACCCAAGTTTAAAGCAGCTTCTTTAACATTCCTTAGCATCATAAAATAATTAAGAAACAGTTTTTTGTCCAGTTTGTTTTCCATATTTCCACCTCTTTACTTTTGTATCTGTAGTTAAAAAAACAGCTTGTTTTGCATAAATACATGCAAATAACTATAACTTAATTTATATTAATTCCCATAAATATTTCTTAGCCCTTGCTACCATGAAGAATATAAGGTATAATTTATGTATGTTTATTTGAAAGAGGGGATATCCTTGGCTAACATAAATGCAAAAAAAATGACAAAAGAAGAATTCAAGAAAAAACTTATTGATTCACTTCAGTTGAATTTCAACGTAACCCCTGACGAAGCATCTGATGCAAAGATTTATAAAGCAATATCTAAAATTATTGTTGATATTCTGCATGACAAACGTCGTCATTTTATGAATAGAATTCATTCACAAGGAAAGAAGCAGGTTTATTATCTGTCAATGGAATTTCTAATGGGACGTTCCTTGAAAACAAGTCTTTATAATCTTGAACTTGTTGATACCGTAACAGATGTTCTCAAGAATATGGATATCAACATTGAAAGAATTTATAACTATGAACCTGACGCTGGTCTTGGTAACGGTGGTCTTGGCAGACTCGCTGCCTGCTATCTTGATGGGCTTGCAACACAGGGCTATCCTGCTATGGGTTATTCAATATGCTATGAATATGGTATCTTCAAGCAGAAAATTGAGGAAGGCTGGCAGACTGAATTACCTGACAACTGGCTCCCTGGCGGAGATGTTTGGCTTGTTAAAAAGGATCAGCGTTCTATTGATGTTAAATTTGACGGTGAACTTCAAGAATACTGGGATAGCCAGTATCATTGCGTAAACCTTGTTAATTACACATCAGTAAAAGCTGTACCTTATGATATGTATGTATCAGGGTTCGACAGCGAGGGGGTTTCTGTGTTACGACTTTGGAAGGCTGAAGCTCCAAGCTTTGATATGACGCTATTCAACAGTGGTGACTACTCAAAAGCTCTCGGACAGAACACTATTGCACAGGCAATCTCAAAGGTTCTTTATCCTAATGATAATCACCTTGAAGGTAAATCATTAAGACTCCGTCAGCAGTATTTTATGTGTGCAGCTTCAATCGGTGATATTGTTACACATCATATGTCAGTTTACGGAACGCTTGATAACCTTCACGATAAGGTTGCTATTCACATTAATGATACGCATCCTACTCTTGCTATCCCAGAACTAATGAGAATACTCCTTGACGACTGTGGTTACTCATGGGATAAAGCTTGGCATATTGTAAAAAATACATTTGCTTACACTAACCACACTGTTATGAGTGAAGCACTTGAAAAATGGGACTGCAATCTTATGAAGGCAGTTATTCCTCGTATATTCTCAATTATCGTTGAAATCAACAACAAGTACTGCAAGAATATTATGGACAGAACAGGTGATTCCAACAAAGCAACAAGAATGTCAATTGTCCTGAATAATCAGGTTAAGATGGCTAATCTCTGTGTTGCAACTTCGCACAGCGTGAATGGTGTTTCAAAGCTTCATTCTGAAATTGTCAAGCATACTGTTTTCCGTGATGAGTATGAATACCAGCCACACCACTTCAAGAATGTAACGAACGGTATCGCATACAGAAGATGGCTATACCAATCAAACCCTGGTCTTACAGACCTTCTTCGTGAATACATTGGCGGAGATTTTCTTAAAGACGGTGCTATGCTAAAGAAACTTACAGTTTTTGATAATGATAAAGCTGTTCTTGAAAGACTTGCGGCGGTAAAAAAAGCAAATAAAGAGAACTTTGCTAAGTATGTCAAGAATGAAACAGGTGTTATCCTCAACACAGACAGTATCTTTGACGTACAGGTAAAGCGACTTCACGAATACAAGCGTCAGCACCTTAATGCCTTGAATATTATTGCTCAATACAATTATCTCCTGAATAATCCAGATGCTGATTTCGTTCCAAAAACTTATATATTTGCAGCTAAGGCTGCGCCGGGATATTTCCTTGCAAAACAAATTATCAAGATGATATGGAGCATTTCACAGGAGCTTAAGAAAAATCCAAAGCTTAATGAAAAGCTAAGCGTAATATTCCTTGAGGATTACTGTGTTACATTATCTGAAATTTTAATGCCTGCCAGTGAAATAAGCGAGCAGATTTCTCTCGCCGGGACAGAAGCTTCCGGTACTGGTAATATGAAGCTTATGCTCAACGGTGCTATCACTATAGGGACAATGGATGGTGCAAATGTTGAAATATTCGATCAAGTCGGTGCTGACAATATCATTACCTTTGGTATGTCAACAGATGAAGTAAATGCAAGAAAAGCTTCAAACTATCGTCCTGAAGATTATTACAACAGCAACCCGACAATTAAATCTGCTATTGACAGGCTTTATGCTGGTATAAATGGCTCATCATTCCCTGATATCGCAAACTCACTTAAATTCTCTGATCCATATATGGTTCTTGCTGATTTCGATGCATATCAGCAGGCGCAGAGATATGCTTCCGAATGCTATATGGATAAAGAAAAGTGGAACAGAATGTCACTTCACAATATTGCTGGAGCTGGTGTCTTCTCTGCGGACAGAGCTGTTGACGACTACGCGCGCGATATATGGTGCCTAACTAAATAATTTAAAGCTCCCACGAAAATGTGGGAGCTTTTATATTGACAAAGGAAATTTTATCTTGTATAATATTGTTAATTTATTTAAAGGAAGTGTCTGTTTGGCTATTGTTCTGTAAAGAACGCATTAGTTGTATATAGTATAAAATGCAGTATTATTATTGCTGTGTTTGCTATACAATTTTGTTTCATACAGAAATATGCCATCAGCTATTTAAGCTCTTACTATGGCATAGATTTATCTATGCCATTTTTGTTTGAAACTGCGTTCTGATTTTAATATAAAATTATAACAATCAGAAAGGTGATAACAATGAAATATATAAAAACAGAAAAGTATGATTATAACTTTATAAAAGAAAACATTATGGGTCCAAATCCCCTTAAGATGCTTGAGCAGATACTCAATAAGCACCCTATTGAAAAGGGCACTACGGTAATGGATCTTGCGTGTGGGAAGGGATTAACTTCAATTTTTCTCGCTAAAGAATGTGATGTTAGAGTATTTGCAACAGACCTGTGGATTTCAGCAACAGAGAATAAAAATCGCTTTGATGATTTTGGGCTCAATTCTGATCAGATTATCCCAATTCACAGTGAAGCACACGAACTCCCTTATGCTGAGGAATTTTTCGATACCATTGTATGTATAGATTCATACCATTTCTTCGGGCTTGATAAGGATTATCTCGGAAAGCACCTTCTCCCATTAGTTAAACACGGCGGGTATTTACTTTTTATCGTACCTGGCTTTAAGAAGAATCTTCATGATAATCTTCCACCTGAAATGACATTATCATGGGATGCTGAAAGTCTTAAAACAATTCAAGATATGAATAAGTGGAAAGAAATCCTTAATGCAACTAAGGATGTTGAAATCACTGATATGTTCGAGCTTGAGGATCACGATGAAATGTGGAATGACTGGCTTGAAAGTGATAATGAATACGCAGTCAGCGACCGCAAGTCAATGAATGCCGGTGCGGGAAAATACATGAATTTAATTGGAATTATCCTCAAACGCATATAAAAATAAACCCCATTCACTACGGATGGGGTTTATTTTATAATTATTTTATTCTCTTTAATGCTCGCAGTGAATTAAGTATTGCAATAAGAGATACGCCAACATCAGCAAATACTGCTGCCCACATTGTTGCGTGACCTGTTGCACCAATAACAAGAACCACTGCTTTAATTCCCAATGCAATAACTATATTTTCAATTACGATTTTCATTGTGCGCTTTGAAATTAATATTGCACTAGCTATTTTCTCTGGCTCGTCAGTCATAAGGACTATATCTGCTGCCTCAATAGCACTGTCTGAGCCAAGCCCGCCCATTGCAATGCCTATATCTGCTCTTGCAAGAACAGGTGCATCATTTATTCCGTCACCAACAAACGCAAGCGTTCCCTTTTGTGATTTTTGTTTTAAGAGCTTTTCAACTATTTCAACCTTATTCTGTGGGAGAAGCTCTGAATAAACCTTATCAAGCTTCAGTTCCTTGCCAACAGTGTCTCCCGTCAGTTTCTTATCACCTGTGAGCATAAGCGCTTTTTTAACGCCGATTGATTTAAGATTTTTAATTGCCTTTACCGAACCCGACTTCACCTTATCAGACACGACTATATATCCCGAATACTTCTTATCAACAGCAACATAAATTACAGTGCCAATAGTGTTTGTTGGCTCTAAGCTTACATTATTATCACTAAGAAGTCTTGCATTTCCTGCAAGAACAGTCTTGCCGTTGATAACTGCTCTGATACCTTTTCCTGCTATTTCACTAAGGCTTTCGACTCTGCTCTTGTCAATCTCTTTATTGTAATAATTAATAACAGCAAGTGCAACAGGGTGATTTGCAAAGCTTTCGGCATAAGCGGTAATTTCCACAAGCTGTTCCTTTGACATTCCGATAGCATCAACTTGAGTTACGGAAAATTTCCCCTCGGTCAGAGTACCAGTCTTATCAAAAGCAATGATTTCCGTCCGCCCCAATGCCTCAAGTGAATTTGCACCTTTTATAAGAATACCTGAACGTGAAGCCCCTCCGATTCCACCAAAAAAGCTTAAAGGAACTGAAATAACAAGTGCACACGGGCATGAAATTACAAGAAAAACAAGTGCTCTGTAAAGCCAGTCAGAAAATTCAGCCGACTGAACGAATAGTGACGGAATTGCCACAAGGAGGACAGCAACAATTACAACGATAGGAGTATATACTCTTGCAAATCTTGTAATGAATTTTTCTGTCGTTGCTTTCTTGGAGCTTGCGTTTTCCACCAGATCAAGGATTTTTGAAACTGTACTTTCGGAAAATTCCTTTTGCACTTCAATCTCCAAAAGACCGTTTACATTAATGCTTCCACTTAATACATCCTCACCACTTGTAACATCACGAAGCATAGCTTCACCTGTAAGCGCAGATGTATCAATACTTGAAGTTCCGTTTATAACCTTTCCATCAAGAGGAATTCGCTCGCCTGCCTTGACCACAATAATATCGCCGATTTTTACACTGTCAGGAGAAACTTTTTCAATGCCTTTTGAAGTTTTAAGATTTGCATAATCAGGGCGGATGTTCATAAGATTGGAAATTGACTTTCTTGAACGGTTAACTGCGAGCCCCTGAAAGAATTCGCCTACCTGATAGAAAAGCATTACAGCAACACCCTCATTATATTCACCAATTGCAAATGCACCAACCGTTGCAATCGTCATAAGGAATGCTTCATCAAAAGGCTTACCCTTAAATATATTTTTAATTGCTGAAAACACAACCTCATGACCTACTATAGCATAACTCAACACTATCATCAAAAGTGAAGTAGTTTTATTATCAATTAACAATGACAGAAGGAAAAACACTGCAGATATTATAATTTTTATAAATTCAAAAGAAAGGTTTTCTTCATGTTCCTCATCATCTCCATCATCATACTTTACAATTATGCCTGATTCAATTGATGATACTGTCTTTTTTATATCATTAAAAATTCTTTCTTCCTGATTTTCGTCTTCAAGTTCATACTTAAGCTTTTTCGATATAAAGTCAAGATTTACATTTTTTATTCCATTCATTTTAGAAACACTTTTAGCAATTTTATCTGCACAACTTGCACAATCTAGTCCATTTAGTATTAGTACAACTTTTATCATAAATCCTCCTTTATTCTGATACGTGTTCCATCCCCATATCAAGCATTGTTTTTATATGATCATCGCAAAGAGAATAGTAAATAGTCTTTCCGCTTCTTCTGTATTTTACAAGTCGTGACTGCTTCAATACTCTGAGCTGATGGGAAATCGCTGACTGGCTCATATTAAGCAATGCTGAAATATCACAGACACAAAGCTCGCTTTCAATAAGTGCATAAAGAATTCTCACTCTTGTTGAATCAGCAAAGACTTTAAAAAGCTCTGCTATATCATATAATACTTCTTCATCAGGTATTCTTGTAATAAGTTCATTGACTATATCGCTGTGGATTCTTGTTACTTCGCATATTTCATTATTTTCTGACATATTAGCCCTCCTATCAACATATGAACACTTGTTCATATGTAGTATACTATATATCCAACTAGTTGTCAATAGTTTTTACAATAAAAAACACCTGCATATTCTGCAGGTGTGATTTTATTTTTTATACTCTTGAAAGTGTCCCGTGTTTTTCCATATTACGAAGCTTTAGATAATATTCATACCATTCAGCCTCTAATGAGGATTTACCTTTAAGCTTATTTAACTTCATCTCAAGTCCAGAAACCTTTTTAGGTTCAAAATAATCTTTTGTTCCATTTGATTTTTCTATATAGAAAAGATACGGAGTCTGATAAAAGCTGTTGTATTCATCCCTTGACTTGTCGTAACAACCAAATATCTCCCTTGCCATAAATTCAACAAAGAGCTGATTTTTTTCAAAATTCTCTTTGTCATTCCACTTGTCAATAGTGGTTCTAAAGAATTCAGTGACAGGACGTCCATTAACATACATTGATTTTATAATTTTTGCAAGAACTATGCTCTTATCCTTATCGGTAAGCTTATCATATTCAACATTTTTATACTCAAGAATGTATGGTTCAACTGTCTGAAGAAAAAGTTTAAAATACTGAAAATCTACACCGACTTTTGCAAACTTGATAAAAGCGCAATCAGAATTAATTGTCATATCTTTCACCTCATGGCTAATATTTATCTTCTATTTATATTGTAAAATATTTGCTAAGAAAAATCAATGTTATTAAAAAAGTTTGTATATTATGATATTTTTAAAGATGTATTTTATTTGATTTTGTATAAAAATTTAATGAATTATAAAACTTTTGAAAGAAAATCCTTTAGGCGAGGATTATGTGGGTTTGCAAAAAACTGCTGTGGGTCATTTTCCTCAACGATTTTTCCATCATCCATAAACACAACTTTTGAGCCGACTTCACGAGCAAAACCCATTTCGTGAGTCACAACGACCATAGTCATTCCTTCTCGTGCAAGCTGTTTCATCAAATCGAGAACTTCACCAACCATTTCAGGGTCAAGGGCAGAAGTAGGCTCATCAAAAAGCATAACATCAGGATTCATAGCAAGTGCACGAATTATTGCAATACGTTGTTTCTGCCCGCCTGAAATCTGTGACGGATACTGATTTGCCTTTTCTTCAAGTCCGACTCTCTTTAAGAGCTCATGAGCTTTATTTTCTGCTTCCTGCTTTGACATAAGCTTTAGTTTTATAGGTGCAAGTGTGATATTTTCAAGCAAGGTCATATGAGGGAATAAATTAAAATGCTGGAATACCATACCCATCTTCTGACGGTGAACATTTATATTTGTATGCTTATCAGTAATATCAGTACCATCAACAAATATCTTCCCCCCTGTTGGCTCTTCAAGAAGGTTAAGCGTTCTGAGAAATGTTGACTTACCTGACCCAGACGGACCGATAACAACAATTACATCACCTTTGTTTATTTCGTAATCAATTCCCTTTAAAACGTTAAGACTACCAAAAGCTTTTTCAAGTCCACAAACCTGAATTAAAGTTCCGTTAGTGATCACTGTTACGCAACCTCCTTTCAAGCTTGGAAACTAATGCAGTAAGTATCATTACAACAATTAGATAAACCAAAGCAACTGCTATCAATGGCATAAAAGCTTCATATGTCTGACTTCTTATAGTATCTCCGCCATTTGTTAAATCCTGAAGTCCGATGAAACCACAAATTGAGGTTTCCTTCAGAAGTACGATAAACTCATTTGAAAGTGCAGGAAGTACATTCTTGAATGCCTGAGGTATAATTATACTTTTCATTGTCTGAAAATAATTAAGTCCAAGACTTCTACCAGCTTCAAACTGTCCTTTATCAATAGACATTATTCCTGAGCGGACAATTTCAGCAACATAGGCGCCTGAATTAATGCCAAAAGCAAGAATTGCAACAAGCACCTTACTTACATTCGGCGATGTAAAAATGA
The DNA here is from genome assembly GCA_023395435.1 of Bacillota bacterium. Classification (GTDB taxonomy): domain Bacteria; phylum Bacillota; class Clostridia; order Oscillospirales; family Ruminococcaceae; genus SZUA-444. The sequence continues at coordinate 1,281 of JAEWZG010000150.1, read as the reverse complement.
CATAATATGCAATAAGAAGTTGAACCATTGCTGGTGTTCCACGGATAATAGTCAGATATATTTTTGATATTACATTAAGGATTTTTAGCTTTCCCGTCTTGTCATGAGTTGATCTTATAATGGCAATAACAAAGCCAATTATAATACCTAGTATAACAGCGAATAATGTGATTTTTAATGTTATCAGTAATCCATCAACAAGGAACTTCCATCTATCCTGTTCTATAAAATTCTGATGAAATTCTTCTGAAAAGTTCTGAAACATAGTCTTATTTCTTTCTTACAATAATTACTTGTTTAGCTGTTGTGTATGAATCAGTGAAGTCAATATTTTTAAGCCTATCTTCAGTAACTGTCATACCAGCAATCCCAACGTCAGCTTTACCTGTTGTAACAGCTGTGATGATGGAATCAAATTTGATATTATCTATTTTAAGTTCCATACCAAGAATATCACATATAGCCTGTGCAATATCAACATCGATACCTGTAATCTTCTGACCTTCCTTATATTCGTAAGGAGGGAATTCGGCGTTTGTTGCCATTGTTAATGTTCCATTATCACGCTTAACATCAGCAGGTGACTTGTACGGTGATTTACCTTTCGTTGAGTCACCTATATAATTTTTAATAATGCTGTCAATTGTACCATTATCCTTAAGCGTCTTAAGGGCAGAATTGATTTTATCTTTTAGCTTTGTATTTCCCTTGGCAATTGCAATTGCATAATCTTCAACAGCAAATTCTTCATCAAGGATTTTAAGCTCATTATTCTTTTCAACAAAAACTTTTGCTGGTTCACTATCGATAATAACAGCGTCAAGCTTACCCTGCTTCAATGACTGTACAGCATCAGCACCTTTATTGAATCTTTCAATTTTAGCTTTATTAACATCGGATGCATAAATATCACCTGTTGTTCCGAGCTGTACACCAATTTTCTTGCCTTCAAGGTCTTTAACGTTATTTACTGAATTTGCAGGTATTTTCCCACAAGCAGATAATACACTCATTGACATTAATATTATCAATGCTATTGTTAATTTCTTCATTAGTATTCCTCCATTATACATGTTTTTTAATAATTATACATTACAAGAAGTAAAAATACAAGTGAAATCATTAATAAAATAATGTAAATTTTATATTCTTTCTTAATAAAAATCCACCGGCTTAGCCGGTGGTATTTCTTTTGTCGCCTATAAGGCTCCGTTACTGGCAGCCATTGCTATGGCATTACGGTCTGACACTTGCAAAAGCTTGTTACTTGCTACCCTTGAA
>JAEWZG010000148.1 GCA_023395435.1 Bacillota bacterium | reverse complement strand
AAGTACAGTACTCGCATCTTGGGTGAATTGAATTGCTGAATGCAGTGCTTTTCATTTTATCAGTCCTTTCGAATATATATCCGAGATACATTATAACACACCTTCCTTAAAAAATCTATATTTTTTACTATATAAAAGAATAATTACCATAAATATTAGACATATAGACGGAATTATAGAAATATTTTTACTATAGTATATTTTTTGGTAGTATATAGTATTAATGCAAATATTTTTTGTAAATGATTTAATTAAATAATAACATAAAATTCCTGATATTGCAATATGAAAAACACGTGAAAATACAAATTTTTTTAATTTAATTTTGCCTGTAGTTATGCCTATTATCTGCGTAATCACACACATTCCACCGAAGGCTGCAATACATGTCATAAGAGGAAGATAATTATAGCTGTTATTACTCATTGTGGATATCTTACTTATTTCAATAAAACTCATAATAGATGATTCTGCAATTAAATAATCTGAATGCAAAATATTCATCAGATTATTTGATAAAATATTCAGAATTCCTGATGAGCTTAATATAGCAATAGCGGAAGCGAAAAATATTAGCATTGCGCAAATTGTAAACAAAACTTTTGCAGCTGAGGTTATTGAATCTATTAATATATTTGGATTAAGTTTGATGTTAAGTTTTATCTTGCTTTTTTCTGGTATGTTGTTTTTCAATCCTAATAATATTGCTATAATGAAATTTGCTAAAACTATTGAAAAATAAGCAATAAGTCCCACAAAATAATTATTGAAAACTACAACTCCAACTGCTCCTGCGAAAAAAGATGGACTGTTACAATAGCAATAGCACATCATATTTTCTGCTGTTTTGTTATCAATTTTGTTTTCATCAATTAAGTCAGCCAATAGCTTAGCGCCAATAGGGTAGCCACCAATATTACTTAGCAGAAATATTGAGAATAATTCAGGCGGTATTCTAAAGAGATATCTTGTTATAAGATAAAATGGTTTGCTTAAAAGAACATAAATATTACTTTTTATTAGAAGGTTAGATATTACCATAAAAGCGAATAGAGAAGGTATAACAATTTTTAAACATGATTCAATAGAAAGAGTAATAGCAACAGAAACATCTTTAGAATATTTTATGAGAAAAACAGCAAAAAGTATTATCAATATTGAAACAATTATTTTTGCTGGAAAGCTGATTATTTGTCTCATATTTCTATTATTCATAAATTCACTCCTTTCCAGTAATACAAGTATATGCTGGTACTTTTTTTAATATAATTCTATAGATGCTGTTTAGGGAGGATTTATTTTGAAGAAGAATAATACCGAAGTCATAAGCAAAATACAAAAAAATGCTAGGAAGGCATTATTTCTTAATACTTACATTCAGATAGTAGATAATACGAAAGCTATTATTGAAAATTGTAAGCATATCGTAGAATGTAATGATATTTATGTAAAAGTAGTTACTGCAGATTATAATATACAGATATGGGGTTCAAATTTAACTATAAGTGATTATAATAAAGAATTTGTAATAGTAAAAGGTAGAATTAGTTCTGTTGAAATTTTACCTAAGGGGGGAGGGTCTGTATAATGGTTTTTAAGCATGTATATGGTGTAATTAATTTTAAAGTAATAGGCGATAATACAATTAAATTTATTAATGATATCCGCAAATCAAATTTTATATGTAAAGATATATATGTTTCAAACAATATAGTTAAAGGAAGAATATACGGAAAAGACTATAATAAAATTTATGAAATATCAAAGAAAAACAGTATGGAAATTGAAATAGAGAAAAAAAAAGGAGTAATCTATAAAATACTTAAATATAAGGCAAGAGCTGGTATTATCGTCGGATTATTATTTTCTGTTGCTATAATATTATTTCTTTCAAATTCAATTTTGAAGATTAGAATTGTTGGTTGTGATGGTGAAGTATACGATAATGTGTATAATTCAATTGCTGCAAGTGGAATAACACCTGGGAGGTTTATTCCTTCTATTGATTTTGAAGAAATAGAAAGGAATATTGTTATGAATGTTGATAATGTATCTTGGATTGCAATAAGAAGCAATGGTGGAATAATTACTGTAAATGTTCATCAATCATCACCAAAACCAAATATGATTTCAAAACGTCTTCCTTGTAATCTAGTGGCAACAAGAGATGCACAGATAGTTGATCTTGAAGTCTATGAAGGACAGTTAATGGTAATTAAAGGTGACGGAGTAAAGAAAGGCGAAATTCTCGTAAGTGGATTTATAATGGATGAAAAGGGAAAGCCTTTACAGTTCCATTCACAAGCGAAAATAATCGGTCAGTATACTGAAACAATCAGTATTAAGCAATCATTAAAAGAAACAATAAAAGTAGTTTCAGACAAATCAGAAAAAAGAAATTACTTAAACTTTTTTAGTATTAAAATACCTTTGTCTTTTGGCAAAGATTTAAAAGGCGAATATACATACAAAGAGAATACTAGTGCTTTTTCATTCTTTTCATTAAAACTTCCTATTGGAATTACCCATAAAAAGTATTCTCCATACATTTCTAAAAAAGAAACATATACTCCTGACCAGGCAAAACAGATGGTACAGAATAAAATACTAATTTATGAAGAAAACTTTTTAAATGACTGTGAGATAATCAATAAAGACATTAAAGAAGAAGTAACAGATAAATATGTAAGCTATAAAATAACCTATACAGTTCAAGGCGATATTACTAAAGAGAGTGAAATATTAATGAAAAATGATAATAACACTTTAAAAAAATAATAAAATATGATATAATATTTTTAATAATACATCGAAATGAGTGTTAAAATGGTAGAAAAAATAATTAATGTTGATAAAATGGAACATGTACTAAGCTTATTTGGAAATTATGATGAAAATATAAATCTTATTCAAAGAAATTTTAATGTGGTTATACTTAGTCGTGGTAGCGATATAAAAATTACCGGCTCTGAGGAAAATGTATATAAGGCTTCATTAGTAATTGAACAATTATTGAATTTAGTCGGAAAAGGCGATACTATTTCTGAACAGAGTATACGATATGTTATTTCAATGGTTGAAGATGGAACTCACGAGGATATGCAGAAACTGAGTGGTGATGGTATATGCGTATCTGTCAGCGGTAAAATAATTAAACCAAAAACAGTAGGGCAAAAGCAATATGTTGATTCAATGAAAAATAATACGGTTGTTTTTGGTATTGGACCAGCTGGAACAGGTAAGACTTATCTTGCTGTTGCTATGGCTGTAAAAGCATTTAAAGCACACGATGTTTCAAAAATCATTTTAACAAGACCTGCTGTTGAGGCAGGAGAAAAGCTTGGATTCTTACCGGGTGACCTTCAGAATAAAGTTGATCCATATCTTCGACCTTTATATGATGCTTTATTTGATATGTTGGGTGCTGAATCGTTTCAGAAGCAGATGGAAAGAGGTTACATTGAAGTTGCGCCCCTTGCATATATGAGGGGTAGAACTCTTGATGATTCTTTCATAATTCTTGATGAAGCACAGAATACAACTCACGAACAGATGAAAATGTTCCTTACACGTCTTGGCTTTAATAGTAAGATGGTCATTACAGGAGATGTTACTCAAATAGATTTGCCAGATACAAAAAAGTCAGGATTAATTCAGGCTACAAAAGTCCTAAAGGGGATAGATGATATAAGTGTAAATCGTTTTACTGAGAAAGATGTAGTAAGGCATAAATTAGTTCAGGACATTATAAAAGCATATGAAAAATCAAATGAGGAAGGAAAGAAAAAAATATAATAATGGGGAAGGTAAAAGTTTATATAAGAAATAATCAATCAGAGGTAAAAGTACCTGTTGGCATCAGATTACTCATTAGAAAATGCTGCATTGCTGTTCTGAATAATGAAAAATTCAAGGAAAATGCTGAGGTAAGCGTTACTTTTGTTGATAACAAAGAAATCAGAGAACTTAATAATCAATATAGAAATATTGATAAATCAACTGATGTTTTATCCTTTCCTTTAGGCGAGAATGGAGTTTATGATTATAATAATGAAACAGAAAGCTATATGCTTGGTGACATTGTAATATCAATTGAAACCGCTTTTAAGCAAGCTAAAGTATATGGTCATTCTCTTGAAAGAGAAATAGGTTTTCTCACTGTACATTCAATGCTTCATCTTTTAGGATATGATCACGAAACAAGCAAGCTCGATGCATTAAAAATGAGAGAAAAAGAAGAAGCTGTTTTAGAAAAGCTTGGCGTATCAAGAAGTATCAGCTATGTAGTAAAAAATGAGGAGTAATTCTTTGACAAAGTTTATAAAGAGTTTTATGTATGCTTTCAATGGCATAAAATATTGTATTCTTTTCGAAAGAAACTTCAGGTTTGATATTATAGTAATGATTTTTGTACTTATTTTCAAAAGATTTTATGAATTAAGCAACATAGAAAACATAATAATATTTATAACAATTGCTATAGTTCTTTCAGCAGAAGCTATGAATACTGCTGTTGAGGCTGTGGCTGATTTAGCCTCGCCAAAGTATAACAGACTTGCAAAGATAGCAAAGGATACGGCTGCTGGTTCAGTATTAATTATTGCTATATGTTCTATTTTTGTTGGAATATATATTTTTTGGGACGTGCAGATATTCAAAGAAATTGTTTTGTGCTTTAGAAATAATATTATATTTTCTGTCAGTATTTTATTACTGATTAAAATTTCATATGTTTTTGTATTCAAATTAAATATAAATAATAAGGATGTAGATAATGATAACTAAAAATGCTTTTGTTTCAATTGTAGGAAGACCCAATGTTGGTAAATCATCACTTTTAAATAAATTGATTGGTGAAAAAATTGCTGCTGTAAGTGACAAGCCACAGACGACACGTACAAAGATTACTGGTGTTCTCACTAAGGATAATGTTCAATATGTATTTATGGATACGCCAGGCTTTCACAAGGCAAGAAACAAGCTTAGTGAACATATGATTAAAGCTGTAAACGAAAGCGTATCAGAAATCGATCTTGTTATGCTTGTTGTTGATTGCACTAAGAAAATAAGTGAAGCTGAAAAGGAACTTATTAATAGTTTTAAGGCTTCGAGAACGCCTGCAATACTTGTAATTAATAAGATTGATCTGATTGAAAATAAAAATGATCTTTTGCTTGTTATAAAGAATTATTCAGAACTTTATGATTTTAAGGCTGTAATTCCCGTCAGTGCATTAAATGAAGATGGATTAGATATAATCTTAAAAGAGCTTGAAAATAATGCAGAAGTTGGGCCTCATTATTTCCCTGATGATATGCTTACAGATCAACCTGAAAAAGTTATTGCGGCGGAAATAATTCGTGAGAAAATTCTCAACCTGATGAGTGAAGAAATCCCTCATGGTGTTGCTGTTATGATTGAGAGTATGAAGGAACGTGAAGACAAGGATTTGCTCGATATAGAAGCAATAATTTATTGTGAAAAAGAATCACATAAGGGTATGATTATTGGAAAAAAAGGCTCAATGCTAAAGAATATAGGAAGTCAGGCTCGCGAAGAACTTGAATCTTTTTTTCGTATAAGTATTAATCTTCAATGCTGGGTAAAAGTCAAAGAAAGCTGGAGAAATCGCGAAGGAATAATAAAAAATTTCGGGTTGTCATAATTTATTCTTTATATTGCCACTGATATTAAAAACTATACGGGAAATAATTATAGTAATACAACACTGGGGGTAATTACTATGATTGAAATGGATCTTTCTTTATGGAACCTATTTGAAAAAAGTGGTAAAATTGACGACTATCTTGCTTATAGATCATTAAGTACGTCAGAAGAGGAGCACGATAATGCTGATTACAACGGAAGGTATTGTAATTCGTGAAAGGTTTGTTGGTGAGAACGACAAATTTATTGATATACTTACAAAAGAATACGGCATTATTGAAGTATCGGTAAAAGGTGCAAAAAAGATAAATAGTAAAGCATCAGGCTCAACGCAGATATATACCTACTCAAAATTCTGCTTTTCGCAGAAAGGGGATAGGTACTTTATGAACAGCTGTGAGCCTATTAAAGTTTTTTATAATATAAGGCTTGATGTAAATAAATTTGCTTTGGCTTCTTATTTTTCCGAGTTATTAAAGTTTTCAGTTGTATCACAAGTACCTTCTAAAAATGTTCTGCGACTGTTCTTAAATACTCTTCACTATATGACTGAATCAACAAGATCTGAAGCTTTAATAAAAAGCGTATTTGAGTTGCGCCTTATGACAGAAATCGGTCTTATGCCAGATTTAGTTGCATGTGCAAAATGTCATGAATATACCTCTACTAAAAATTATTTCTATATAAATAATGGCTGCTTCATTTGTAAAAAATGTTATTCTGGAGATTTATCAGATGATGTTATGGAAATAAATGAAGCTGTTTTACATACTTTGCGTTATATAGTATTTTCTGATTTTAACAAGCTTTTTAATTTTAAAATAAGCGATAATGTGCAGAAAGTGCTGTCTGTTCTCACAGAAAGATATCTGTTATCTCATATGAACAGGAATTTCAAAACATTAGAGTTTTATAAATCATTATAGGTGGTGAAACCTTGGATAAATATTTTGAAACACTTGAATTACATAAAATTCTTGAAATGCTTTCAGATGAAGCATCAAATGAAGGCACAAAAAGAATTATAAAAGATTTAAATCCCATAAAAGACGTCAATATTGTAAGAACTGAAATTGAAAAGACTTCCGAAGCATTAGAAAAATCAATTAAATTCGGAAGTCCGTCTTTCTATAATTTTAAGGATGTATCAGGTTCTATTAGCAGGGCACAGGTAGGCGGGAAGTTATCCTTAAGAGAAATTCTTGACATTGGTCATATGCTTTATCAAATACGTCAGTTATCATCTTGGTATTCTGAATGCGATGAAATTACAACAGAACTTGATTATATGTTCAGAAGTTTGTCGCCAAATAAATATCTTGAAGATAAAATTAAAAATACTATAATTGATGAAGATGAAATAGCAGATACCGCAAGTCCTGAACTTGCATCAATACGCAGAAAGATCGTACAAGCTGGTGCAAGAATACGTGATAGCCTTGATAAAATGATTAAATCAAGTTCAACACAAAAATATCTTCAGGAAAGCATAGTAACTATCCGTGATGGTAGATATGTTGTTCCTGTAAAATCTGAATATAAGAATGAGATTTCCGGACTCATTCATGATACTTCGGGAAGTGGATCTACACTTTTTATTGAGCCTATTTCTGTTGTTGAGGCAAACAATGAAATAAAAGTTTTGCAGGGTAGGGAAGTTGACGAAATTGACAGAATAATTTCTGAGCTTTGTGCTGAACTTGCTGAATTTGGTGATTCAATAATTCAGTCATATAAATTCTGCGTAGAACTAAATTTATATTTTGCAAAAGCGAATCTAGCTATAAAAATGAATGCTATTACTCCTGAAATTGTTGATGACGGGCAGATACTTCTAAGAAAAGCACGTCATCCTCTTATTGATAAAAAACAAGTTGTTCCTGTTGATATATCACTTGGAACTGATTTTGATGTTCTTATAATTACAGGACCAAATACCGGAGGTAAAACTGTTATTTTAAAGACTGTTGGTTTACTAACAGCAATGACAATGTGTGGTTTACTTATTCCCGTTTCGGATGGCAGTAAAATATCTATCTTTGATAAGATTCTTGTTGATATAGGTGATCAGCAATCAATTGAGCAAAGCCTTTCTACATTTTCTTCTCATATGAATAAAGTAATAGAAATCCTTGAATCAGCTGATAATTCCTCATTGATTTTGCTTGATGAATTAGGTTCGGGTACTGACCCTATTGAAGGTGCGGCTCTGGCTGTGTCTATTATTGAGAATCTGAAAAGCAAGGGTGCAAAGCTCATAACTACAACTCACTATCAAGAACTTAAAATGTTTGCGTTGGATACACCAAATGTCGAAAATGCATCGTGTGAGTTTGATTTAAGAACTTTAAAGCCAACATATAAACTTATAATTGGCTCGCCTGGAAAATCTAATGCTTTTGCAATATCATCAAAGCTAGGACTGCCTGATGATATTATTGAATATGCAAAAAACATAGTTGGTGTTGAGAACAAGCGTTTTGATAATATTATGGAAAAGCTTGAAGCTAACCGTATAGAAGCTGAAAAATTCAAAAATGAAACGGAAGCTATAAAACTTCAGACTGAAGAATTAAAAATAAAACTTGAAAACGAAAAAGAAGAACTAATTAAGCAAAAGGAGATTGAAATACAAAAAGCAAGAGATGAAGCTTCAAGAATTGTGCAAAAAGTAACAATTGATTCACAAAAGCTTATTGATGAGCTTGATGAAATCAGAAAAGCCAAGGATAGTGAAAACTTCTCAAAATTAGTTGCTGAAGGTAAAGCAAAAAGTAATACTGCCTTGGATAAATTATATCTTGACTCAAATCCGGTTTCTGAGCAGAATAATTATTATAAGTTACCAAGACCATTGATAAAAGGTGACAGTGTTTTAATCTCTGACACTAATAAAAAAGGTATTGTTGTCACTGAACCTGATAGTAGCGGAAACTTATTTGTGCAGGTCGGAATAATGAAAACTAAAATTAATATAAGTAAGTTAAGGCTAATTGAAAAAGAAAAAGTAACATATAATAGTAAGAAAATTTCTGCAAAAAATATTGAAAGCCGTGCTACTCGTCAAATCAAGTTGGAACTTGATATTCGTGGATATGCCTGTGATGAAGGTTTACCTGAAGTTGATACTTTTTTAGATAATGCTGTTATGAGTGGTATGCATCTGGTTACTATTATTCATGGTAAAGGTACAGGTGTTTTAAAAAATGCTGTCCGTCAACATATTAAATCTCATCCACTTGTCAAGTCATATAGAAAAGGTGTATATGGCGAAGGGGAAGACGGAGTAACTGTGGTGGAATTAAAATGAATTAAGCAAGGCACGCCTTGCTTTTTCTTTGACCTAATGTCTGAATGGTGGTATAATGTAAGTAACAAAATTTGACTGCTTATTGCACTAAATAAAAATTTAGTGCAATAAAGGGAGGAGCAAAATGAATTATACATATAATGATGATTGTCCAAGTTATTTATCCGACTTTTTATTTCACTTAAAAGTTGTAAAAGCCCGTGGTGAAAGAACTGTTGAAGCTTATTATATTGATATCAGGACTTTCCTGCGGTATCTTAAACTATCTAATAATCTTGTTCCACCTGAAACTCCACTTAATGAAATTATAATTAAGGATGTCCCTATTGAACTTATACAGAACTTCACTTTAAATAATGCATATGAATTCTTATATTATACTTCTTCTGATTTAAATAATACAACTACTACCAGAGCAAGAAAAACTTCAGCATTAAAGCAGTTTTTTATTTTTCTTCATAAAAAGGCTGGATTATTAAAGACCAATCCATTAATAGACTTAGAGATTCCTGCGGTAAAAAATAAACTTCCCAAATATCTAACTCTTGAGGATAGTATTGAGTTACTTACAAAAGTTGAGGGTGAAAATTTAGAGCGAAATTATTGTATTTTAACCTTGTTTTTAAACTGTGGAATGCGCCTAAGCGAGCTAGTTGGATTGAATTTTAAAGATATTAATCTTGAAAACAGGACAATGAGATTGCTTGGTAAAGGTAATAAAGAACGGATTATCTATATAAACGATGCGTGCGTTTCAGCTTTAAGTAATTATTATAAGGTTCGTCCAGTCAATCCAAAAGAGCAAAATGCTGTTTTTTTGAGTAAGCAAAATTCAAGAATATCAAGAAGACGAGTTCAGCAGATTGTAGAAGAAAGCCTACTTGCAGCCGGTCTGGATAATAAGGGTGTTACTACTCACAAATTAAGACATACTGCAGCAACACTGATGTACCAGCATGGACATGTAGACCCATTGGTTTTAAAGGAAATACTGGGACATAAAAGCATCGCAACTACTGAAATATATACTCATTTATCTAATGATAACATGAAAAAAGCAGCTGAAAGTTCCCCACTTGCGAATGTTAAAAAAATCACAAAATTATCTTCTGATAAAAATAACAATAATATTGAGTAAAAAATAAGCTGAGGATTTTCCTCAGCTTATTTTTTATCTTTGTTTTCTTATAATAGAATTTTTCGGAAAGTTATATTCACATGGAATTGAAAAATCCATTGTCGCGTGGCAAGCACTTTCAATACTCTCCCCTTTTTCGTTATAAAGTTCATTAATAGTAAATGATACAGGCTCTTTACCGCCTGGAGATAGTACCTCAACAATTTCCCCTACTGAAAATTTGTTTCTTTGGGCACCGTAAAGCACATTATCTTTACACTCTTTAACAATGCCGACTACATCATAATCTCTGATATATCCGCTGTTTTCATAATACTGGCAGTCTTTTGGATGTCCGAAAAAGAATCCTGTGCAATACTTTCTATGGCTTACTTTAAATACTTCTTCTTTTATCCAATCAGGAAGTTTAAAATTATCAGGATTTTGTTTCAAGATATCTACAGCTTGTCTGTAAGCATTGGTAACAACTGAAACATAATATGCTGATTTAGCACGACCTTCAATTTTTAAGCTGGTTACGCCTGCTTTAGCAACCTTATCAATATTGTCAAGCATACATAAGTCCTTTGCATTTAAAATATATGTGCCTTGCTCATCTTCAGTAATCTGATAAAGCTCATTAGGACGTTTTTCTTCAATGAGATAATATCCCCATCGGCAAGGTTGAGCACATTCACCTCTATTTGCATCTCGATTTACCATATAGCTTGATAGAAGACATCTTCCAGAGAAAGAAACACACATTGCTCCATGAACAAACGCTTCAATATCTAAATCATTTGGCGTGTTCGCTCTTATATCAGCTATCTCATCAAGTGATAATTCACGTGCGAGTACAACTCTTTTAGCACCCATATTGAAAAATTCATTTGCCGTAACATAGTTGACAATACCAGCCTGAGTTGAAATATGAATTTCAAGACCAGGTGAGTATTTTTTTATAAGAGATAAGAGTCCAATATCTGTAGCAATTACAGCATCGATATTGCAAGCGACAGCTTGTTCAATAAAGCCTTGAAATCCAGCGATTTCGTTATTTCTTGGTAGCGTATTGCAAGTCAGATATACTTTTACTTTTTTACTGTGAGCCTTCTCTACAGCAAGTTTAAGATTGTCAAATGTAAAGTTCTGAGGGCCGGCTCTCATACCGAAAGCCTGTCCTCCGAGGTATATTGCATCTGCACCGTAATCAAGTGCCGCATCAAATCTTTCAAAATCACCTGCAGGAGCAAGTACCTCTAAGCTATTATAATCAATCAAAAAGTGCCTCCATTTTTCTAATCCAGTACTATTTTAATCCAGCAGTTTTAAGGTTACGCTCGTGCTGAGTTAAAGTTTTTGAGTAATAGAATTTCTTTGTCTTAATATCTGAGCAGAAATATAAATAATCAGTTTTTGCTGGATTCAGCACTGCTTCAATAGCTTCAACACCTGGGTTACATATTGCTCCAGGAGGCAATCCTTGACCTTTATAGGTATCATAAGCTATAAAAATCTTTTCTTCATTTATCTCATTAATATTAGGCTTAATTATTTCATTTACATATTTTGTTGTTGGGTCAGACTGAAGAAGAGGATAATTCTTGCTATTATTCAATCTGTTCCAGAATACAGAAGCAACCTTTTCCATATCTTCTTTTACTGGTGCTTCTCTCTGAACCATAGATGCCATAGTTATTACCTGATCAAGTGTTAGACCTTTCTTCTTAATTTGATCATAGTATTTTGAATAAACTTTTTTGCTAAATGTTGTTTTTATGGTTGCACATACAGCATCAGGTTGAGAATTTTTATAAAATTCATATGTGTCTGGGAAGAAATATCCTTCCATTCTATAGAATTTAAGTTCATTATCAGGAACAAGACTATCAAAATCAAGATCCTTATAGTTTCTATTAAATTCAAGAATAAAATCATCTGCTTTGCAGATACCATTTTTCTCTAGCTTTTCAGCAGCTTCCTGAAGAGATATGCCCTCTGGGAACATAATCTTTACAAGGTCCTTTTCAGACCTGCCCTGTGATTTTAAGTTATTTATTATATCATTATATGACATTCCGTCTTTTAGTTCATGCCAGCCAGGATAAATAGACATATTTTTATCATTCATTTTACAAAATTGAATAAATAGTTTTGGATGACTTATAATTTCTTTATCTTTAAGTATTTCTGCAACTTTTGTAATTGTTGTTCCTTTTGGAATATCTAATGTTACAATGTCTTCACTACCACTTAATCCTAAAACGTCAGATGAAAACACAATAATAGCAGTAGATAGAATTACAGATATGGCCAAAATAATTGTTATAACAATAATAGTGCTTGCAATACTACGCTTTTTTTTCTTTTTTGCTGGTACCTTTCTTACAATTGTATCGGGCTTAATAACTTTATCATCTTCAAAAATATTATTAAATTTATTAATATCCTTATTTTCAGAAGAATTAACACCCATCTCTTTACTGTCGTTCTGGTTGTCTTCATCCATGTTGTTGAATTTCTCGTCCATTAATTTACCTCCTGTGAAAATGTTCTGTGAATAAATTTATCAGTAATCAGTATATCAACATTCCTGTCAAATTTTCCTTTAATCAGCTTATTAAGTGTGCAAGAGCAATAACATATACCGATGGTTATTCCATTATATCTGTTAAGAAATCTATCATAATATCCTTTTCCGTAACCAAGCCGATAACCATTCAGGTCAAATGCAAGTCCAGGAACAATGCAAATTGATTTATCAAAATTCTCAAGAATAGTACATTTTTCAGTTTTTGGTTCAAGTACTGAAAATGTAGCAACTTCAAGATCATCAAAGGATTCTATAAGATAAAATACCATATTACGTGTTCCAGAAATGCATTTTGGAACAGCAACCTTCTTGCCTTGTTCAAGGGAATATTTTATTATCTGATGTGTATCAACTTCTATACATGTAGAAACAAATGACAATACAATATCAGCTTTCTTATATGCTTTCATTGAAATTAATCTATTAAAAACAGCATTATCAAGCTTATTTTTATACTCATAATTCATTGATGTTCTTATTGACTTGTATTTAGTTCTAAGCTTGTTTTTATATTCTCGTATATCGGGTTTTACTATTTGCATTACAATGAACCCTTAAGTAATTCTGCTCTTTCTTTTGATATGAGAGTTTCAACCAATGCTAATGAAAATTCTATTGAAGCACCTGCACCCTTACCAGTGATAATATTACCATCCTTGCATACTAAATCCTCAGTATATTTAGCATTTTGGATCTGATTTTTAAACCCAGGTGAACAGGTAGCATTTTTATTGTTTAGCAAGCCTTTGTGCCCAAGAATTGAAGGCGCAGCACAAATTGCTGCAATGTACTTATCATTATTTGCACAAAAATCAATAGCTTCCTGAACCTTTTGAGACTTTTCAAGATTTAATGTTCCAGGAAGTCCGCCTGGAAGTACAATCATCTGAAGGTTATTGTCAAGAACAATTTCATTAGTATCTAAATCAGTTATTACAGGAATTCCACGAGAACTACGTATAATATTGCTGTTAATTCCTACAGTTTTTACATTAAGCTCACAGCGCCTTAATAAATCAACAGGTGTCAACGCTTCAATTTCTTCAAATCCTTCAGCTAAAAAAACATAAATCATATTTTTACCTCCGTGTACTTTAATTACAAAAGAGCAGTTAATTTTTTATGAATCTCTTCTATTGATAAAGGTTGTCCATTCTTACTGCATTCAATAATAATCCAGCCGAGCTTTTTGGCACAATACAATGCAGATTTACGGCATCTTTTTAAGTATTCAACATCAGCTTCATGTATATCTTTTTTATTGTCATCACCATGATATCTGTTTGAAAGTAGAATTTGTGAAACTTCAACTGGCATATCAAGGAACACAACCGTATCAGGTTTAGGGAGTTTTAATTTATTATACTCGTAATCTTCCATCCATGCTAGATAATCATCCCATTGACTCATATCAAGCTTTTCCATTTGATGAATTGCATTTGATGTAGTATATCTACTTGCAAGAATAAAATCGCCTTTATTATAATTATCTTCCCAGAAAAGTTTATAGCTTGCATATCTGTCAACAGCATAAAAGCTTGAAGCAGCATATGCATTTACTCCGTCTGGAGAAGATGAAAACTCACCACCAAGATACATTTTTATTAACGTTGATGAAGGTTGTTCGTAGTCAGGAAAGCTAATTGCTTTATAATTTATTTTATTATTTGTAAAAACTCTTTTCAAAAGTTCAAATTGAGTTGATTTACCGCTTCCATCTAGACCATCAATAACAAATAACTTACCTTTAGTTATCCCCATTTTTAAGCTCCTTATAAAATGCTCTGTTTTCATCTGGTTTTCCACAGGACATTTTGCCTTCACTGCAGTTCCCTCTCACACAGGATGGACCAGAATTCTTAAAGAGTATCGGCGCAACTTCACTGCATAATTTAAGCATTTCATCAGCCACAGCCTTAATTTCCCACTGGGCTCTGTGACAGCATCTTAATTCAAAAAAATGCTTAAGACTTCTAGCATTCATTGTAACAACAATTTTTGTTTCGCAAGCGTTTGGGAGAACAAATCGTGCGTCTTCTATCGCTTTTTTTTGTGCCTTCTGCTTTGCTGTTTTATCATCAAGTCCTTGATTAATAAATGTGTTGTAATGCTTATTCTTTAAAATCTCAGTAAGTTTATTATAAGCTTCTATTGAGCTGTTCATCTGATTATTAAAAACTTCAATAGCTTCAAGGTTATCAATAATTTCGGGTGGAATAATGTAGTTAAAATCTTTTTCTTCAACATATCTCTGACTTTGCTGAGAATAGCTTGCTATTCTGTGTCTTACAAGCTGATGACTACAGGTACGTGAAATACCTTCAACACCAAAAGTAAAACTAATATGCTCAATAGGACTTTCATGACCTATATTAGTAAGCATTTCAAGAAATTTTGTAGTTTTCTGTTCGTCAAGTCCATCTAAAAGTGATTCTATATCTGAATTTGAATAGCAAAGTTTTGCTGCCGCTGCAATTATTTTTTCAGGTTCTGGTGTGTGTGTTATTAAAGTAACCTTCATTTTAAACCATTCCTTTATATTATTTTCATACTTAATAAGTATAACATTTTTAGGTTATTTCGTCAATCAGAACTAACACAATTAATAAAAATCCACCGGCTTAGCCGGTGGTATTTCTTTTGTCGCCTATAAGGCTCCGTTACTGGCAGCCATTGCTATGGCATTACGGTCTGACACTTGCAAAAGCTTGTTACTTGCTACCCTTGAA
>JAEWZG010000146.1 GCA_023395435.1 Bacillota bacterium | reverse complement strand
CTTCAGCCACTAATCTGTGGATAATACCATGAGTACAGCCAGGGCAATAGTGCATTGATATATCAGCCAATGCTTTTGGTTTTTCAAATACTATAGCCATTTATTATCATCCTTTTCTAATTAATTTGTGTTATTACTTTGCAAGCTTCTTGATTTCTTCCAATACCTCTGCTGGCTTTGGAATAATTCCACCTGTTCTTCCGAAGAAGGCAACTGGCTTTGAGCAGTTAATTGCAAGTTTAACATCATCAATCATCTGACCCATACTCATTTCAACACAAAGAACATTCTTTGCATTTGCACAAGCCTTTTCAACTTCTTTCGCAGGGAAAGGCCATACTGTCTTCGGACGTAGAAGTCCAACTTTTATTCCAACTTCACGTGCCATATTTACTGCACTCTTGCATACACGAGCTGTTGCTCCGTATGCTGTTACGATAATTTCTGCATCTTCTGTCTTATAGAATTCAGCATCTGTGCAAGTATCAGCAATCTTCTTGTATCTGTCGAATCTATCAACAACTGATTTTTCAAGAACATCAGGCTTTAGATACAATGAATTTACGATATTGTGCTTTCTCTTATTCTGATGACCATTTGTTGCCCAAGGCTTTTCAATACTTTCGGCCTTAATTTCAGGGAATACAACAGGTTCCATCATCTGTCCAAGAAGACCATCAGCAAGAATCATTGCTGGCACTCTGTATTCATCAGCCATATCAAATGCTTTAACAACCATATCTACCATTTCCTGAACACTTGAAGGAGCAAATACGATAACGTGGAAGTCACCATGGCCAAGTCCTTTTGTTACTTGCCAATAGTCTGCCTGTGAAGGCTGAATACCACCAAGACCAGGACCACCTCTCTGCACGTCAATTATTACACAAGGCAAATCAGATCCGCATATATATGAAATGCCTTCACTCTTAAGACTGATTCCAGGTGAAGATGAAGATGTCATACAACGCGTTCCTGTTGATGCTGCACCAAGTACCATGTTGATTGCAGCGATTTCACTTTCAGCTTGGAGGAATACTCCGCCAGTCTTCTGCATTTTCTTTGCGAGATATGCTGAAATTTCTGTTTGTGGGGTAATAGGATAACCGAAAAAGCATTTACAGCCAGCTCTCATAGCAGCTTCAGCTAATGCTTCATTTCCCTTCATTAAGCTTCTTTCCATCAATTTTCACTCCTAAACAATTGTGTTATTTAATTCTGATTAAATTACTTTTCAACTATAATTGCACAGTCCGGGCACATCATAGCACACATAGCACATCCGATACAAGCACTGTCATCTATGCAGACAGCAGTGAGATAGCCCTTTGCATTTCTCTTTTCCTTCTGAATTGCAACGATTTTCTTTGGACAAGATGTTGTACATAGTCCACATCCCTTGCACTTATCAAAATTTACTGTGATTTTTGGCATATTAAATTTCCCCCTTTTTTATATTTGCTATTATTTAAAATAATAATTACTCCCATATCGGCTTGACATAAACATCAATATATTTAACTTTTCCATCAAGCTCAGTGCAGGCAATATCCTTTGGTGCTGTTGTGAATATAATCGGAAGCTTTGCTCCATCGCTGACCTTGTTTGCAAAGTCAAGCGTATTAAGAACAGTTTCCTTTGTTGTAATATTACCAAGATTTGAGTTGTTAATTATTCCAGTGTGCTTGAATCTTGCTGTCTGTTCAATTTCATAAAAAAGCTCGAGTGCTTCTTCAGGAAATCTCGTCATATAACGATAGCCATTTATAACATAAAACATATCAATGTCATCTTTAAATTGCATAAAAGGCTCATGATATCTTCCAAGAGCAGTTGCTCCAGAATCATCGCCACCGACATCAATAATAAGATAACCAGGTTCTCTTACTATTCTTTCAATATCAAAGCTAATTGCTGGAATATCAAGATTTGTGTTAGCATACATAGAACTGACAAGCGTTACGCCCTTTTTCTCAAAAAGCTCCGCAAAATCGGCAGTTCTAAAGTATGGATTAACTATATCAAGGTCGACTATGGTTACTTTTTCGCCCTTTGCTACAAGCTCAATTGCGAGATTAACAGAAACATTTGTTTTTCCGCTACCATAATGACCAGTTACTATTGTAATCTTTTTCACTTTATCCTCCTTGAGAGTGCATATATTAATTATAGTATTTTTTATTACAAAAATCAAATTTTTTTAATTAGTATAGGATTTTTCAACGTTATAGCAAAAATGCAACCACTAAAAGCAGTTGCACTTTGGTAATTATTCTATTGATTAATAAAATATTTTTTACTCTGAATCTTTATCGTTGTTGTCATTATCAATAACAACGTCAAGTTGCTTGCCGATATCTTCGCCTGTTTCTTCTTTGATTTCTTCAACATTGTTGAAAATTTCTTCAGTCATTTCGCCCTTCATGAGCTTTTCAAAGTCAGAAGCATCAATTTTGTCAAACTTCATAAGATATTTTGCGATAAAGTGAAGTTGATCAAGGTGAGCACTTAAAATGTCTTCTGAAATCTGATATGCATCTTCAATTATACTTCTGATTTCACTGTCAATTTCAGCAGCTACATTTTCAGAATAGTTTCTTGAGCTGTTAAAGTCACGTCCGAGGAATACCTCGTGATCCTCCTGCCCGTAAACAACTGGTCCGAGCTTGTCGGAGAAGCCGTATCTTGTAACCATACTTCTTGCAATGCCTGTTGCACGTTCAAGGTCGTTTGATGCACCAGTTGAAATATCGTCAAGTATTAGCTTTTCAGCAACACGTCCTCCCAGAAGAACGACGATCTTGTTGCTCATTTCATTCTTTGATACGAATGATTTATCGTGTTCAGGTAGTGACATTGTATATCCGCCAGCCCCACCACGTGGAATGATTGAAACCTGATGGACTTTATCACTCTCATCTTTGTAATAGGTACAGATTGCATGACCACCTTCGTGATAAGCTGTCAGCTTTCTTTCCTTTTCGGTAACAACATGTGATTTCTTTTCTGGGCCAGCAACAACTTTGATTGCAGCCTCATCCATATCTTCTTTTGTAATTGCTTTTCTGTTCTTTCTTGCAGCAAGAAGTCCTGCTTCATTAACAAGATTTTCAAGGTCAGCACCGGTAAAGCCTACTGTTGATTTTGCAACAGTCTTTAACTCAACATCAGGAGCAAGTGGCTTGTTTCTTGTGTGAACCTTCAAAATTTCTTCTCTTCCCTTTGTGTCAGGATAGCCGACAAGGATCTGTCTGTCGAAACGTCCTGGACGTAGCAAAGCAGGATCAAGTATATCACGACGGTTTGTTGCCGCCATAACAATTACGCCTTCGTTTCCTGTGAAACCATCCATTTCAACGAGAAGCTGATTAAGTGTCTGTTCACGTTCATCGTGTCCGCCACCAAGACCAGCACCACGGTGACGACCAACAGCATCAATTTCATCAATAAAAATAATTGCAGGAGCATTTTTCTTTGCTTGTTCAAAAAGATCACGGACACGTGAAGCACCGACACCGACGAACATTTCAACAAAGTCAGAACCTGAAATCGAGAAGAATGGTACACCAGCTTCACCAGCTACTGCTCTTGCAAGCAATGTCTTACCTGTACCCGGAGGGCCAAGTAATAATACTCCCTTAGGAACTCTTGCACCAATTTCATTATATTTTTTAGAGTCTTTGAGGAAGTCAACGATTTCCTTAAGCTCTTCTTTTTCTTCATCAGCACCCGCCACATCGTCGAAGGTTGCCTTCTTACCGATGTTAAGGTGATTTTTAGCATTGGATTTTCCAAACTGGCCGATTTTTCCGCCACCGCCAGCCTGCTTTAATGTATAAACAAAAAAGAAAATCATTACTCCAAGAAGAAGGAGCGTTGGTATCATATTAAGGAAAAAGCTATTATCCTGGGGTTCCTTTTCCTTATATTTTAGTGGATTATCAGGGTTTGCTTTATTGTAAGCCTGACGGTAATTGTAATTATCATTGAAAAGTTCCTGTTTAAAAAGCACAACGCTTGGGACCTTATAATTAATTTCTTCCTTCTGATCCTTAACCTTTATTGTCAGCTTACCTGTTCCAAGGTCGAGGGTGTATTTTTCTACCTCAAGATTATCGAAATAGCTCATTATTGTTCCATAATCAACATCCTTTGAATTCCCAGGATCCTTATTTAGCAACATAACAAGTGTCATAATTATCATAAGTGCAATAATTAAATAAACCAGAAAACCTTTACTACTCTTTTTGGGTGTCAAAAAATTCAGCTCCTATTCTCTTTGCAGATTAATTCTGTTCAACCAATCCTATGTAAGGAATGTTTCTATATTTCTCATTATAGTCAAGACCATAACCGACAACAAAATTGTCAGGTATTTCATAGCAACTATAATCAGCTGTTATGTCCACCACTCTTCGTGATGGCTTATCTAAAAATGTGCAGACTCTAACGGAAGAGGCATTCTTTGCCCTCAATGTTTCACAAATAGCAAAAAGAGTTCTGCCAGTATCAAGGATATCCTCAACCACAATGATGTCCTTGCCTTTAATGTCAATTTCAATATCCTTTGTTATATTAACAATTCCAGTGCTTTTTACTCCACTATAACTCTGAGCCTGCATAAAATCGATCTGACAAGGAAGTTCAATTGCTCTTGCGAGGTCAGAAAGAAAAATAAAAGCGCCCTTTAAAACTCCTATAAGAATAATTTCCTTCCCCTTGTAATCCTCAGTAATTTTTGCGCCAAGCTCGGAAACTTTTTTTGCAACTTCCTTTTCTGATATAAGTTCACGGATGTTATCCAATTTGTACATTCCCTTCAAGTATGTTTATTACTAAAATGTTTGTTGTGTCCTTATCCACTTTTACACTTTCTGCAACACCATATCCTTCAATGAATATAACCCCTTTTTCATCAGCAAGGAAAACAATATTACCACGTTTTTCAAGCGGAATATCAGTATTGAAAAGCTTCTTGACAGAGGAAGAATGCGAACGTCCTGCAAGTCGGATTCTATCACCGTTTCTTCGATTTCTGACAATAGCTTTACCTTGTATTTTATCATAATCAAGTATGCTAATTGCAAACTTTTTATTAACGTTTGTTGTCTTGTTGAACAAATTCACATTTGTCTTTGTGATTAATATTTTCTTTTCAAAGAACGGTATTTCCTTATCCAATGTCAAAGGGGATTCAACTTCCTTGTTATCCATCTGTGAATAGACATATATTTTAAGTTTTCCCGATTTAGACTCAGCATAAACGTCACCGGAAAGATTAATTTTTCCCCCAGCATTGATTATAGCTGAAATTTCCTTTACCTTATCATAGCAACATTCTAAATTATTGTTTTTTAAAATCTCCGCTATACATCTTGTTGACAATGCAGTATCCATATTTTTAAGGATTCTTGCATCATATGTGTTTTCGGATATTCTTATCTGGTCAAGCATACAGTCTGACAAGTCCTCAAGGAAGCAAAAATCGGCTGTCAGACAATGATTTGTTCTTATAAAGCTTTTTTCAAGTGACGGATTTATCTCACGCAATATTGGAACGACTTCATTACGGATTTTATTCCTTGTATAATCACTGGTCAGATTTGTGCTGTCTGTAACAAAGTCCTGTCCTTTTTCTTTGAGGTATTCCTCAACGTCCGCTCTTGTGCAATAAATGAGTGGTCGGACGATACTATCTCTCACTGGGGGAATTCCACATAAGCCCTTAAGTGCTGTTCCTCTTGTGAAGTTAATCAGCACAGTTTCAATATTATCAGAGGCTGTATGAGCAGTAGCAACCTTTCCACCATTGGAGTATTTTGAAAAAGTCTGATAACGAAGTTCTCTTGCTCCCTCTTCTGTTCCAAGCTTATTTTCGCTACAATAAGTAATAACATCTATCTTTTCGACAAAAAGTCTAATATTGAGCCTTTTACATAAGTCAATGCAGAAGTTTTCATCCCTGTCACTTTCCTCACCACGAAGCTGATGATTTATATGACATGCCGAAACATTATAACCGAGTTCTTTTAATACAAGCAACAGAGCAACGCTGTCTGCACCGCCTGAAAGTCCAACAAGAATATCCTGCCCACTTTCAATCATATTAAAGTCTTCAATTGCACTAATGACTTTACTCTTCATTTCTGTATCCCTCAAGATTTCGGAATAATGTAAATTCGCCATTCCATACAAGCTTTACTGTACCAGTTTCACCGTGACGGTTTTTTGCTACAATGCATTCTGAGATGCTCTGGTCTGCACTTTCCTTATCATAATAACCCTCACGATAGAGAAACAATATAATATCAGCATCCTGTTCAATAGAACCTGATTCACGAAGGTCCGAAAGAAGTGGTCTATGGTCAACACGTCCTTCAGCTCCACGATTTAACTGTGATAATGTTATGACTGGGACTTTAAGTTCCTTCGCCATTAACTTTAGCTGACGGGTAATTTCTGAAATTTCATTAACACGGTTTGAATTCTTTTTTGAGCCTTCCATAAGCTGAAGGTAGTCGATAACTACAAGCCCTAAATTCTTCATTCGTCTAAGCTTTGCCTTCATCTGCGGAACAGTGATTCCACCAGCATCATCCATGAAGATTGGCATTTTTGATAATGCCTCAGCTCCAAGTGCAAGCTTTGTCCAGTCGTCAGGTGACAATCTTCCAGTACGAAGTGAATTACTGTTTACTAGTGCTTCGGATGAAAGCATTCTCTGAACAAGCTGTTCCTTACCCATTTCAAGTGAAAATAAAACGACCTGCTTGTCTGATTTTCTTGCAAGGTTTGTTGCTATATTAAGAGCAAATGACGTTTTACCCATACCAGGACGTGCCGCAATAATCAAAAGGTCAGTGTTATTAAGACCTGTTGTGATTGCATCAAGCTCAGTAAAGCCAGATTTAGCACCAAGATATTTTTCCTTATCAGGACCGGTAATTTTCTGAAGTTTGTCATAAACTTCTATCACAACTTCATCAATTCGGGCTAGTCCCTTTGTATCATTGCCCTGTCTTATGTCATATATTTTCTGCTCAGCACTGTCAAGCAGAGTTTTTGAATCAGTTGCACCATCGGTAGCAAGATCAATAATCTCCCTTGAGGCACTGATCAGTGCGCGTGAATAGAACTTATCTTCAACAATCTTACAATAACTTTCAATATTTGAAACCGAAGGGACATTTTCCATTATGCCCTTAAGATATGTTTTTGCCATTGCGGTTGTTTCAAAAACACCCATAGCAACAGCTTCATTCATAACAGTAATAATATCAGCATTCTGCCCATTTGAGAACATTCTTACAATTATTGAAAAAATTTCTCTATGCTGCTGGCGATAGAAGGATTCAGGCTTTAAGTAATCCATAACAATTGAAAGTGCAGATAAATCCAAAAGCAATGCGCCAAGAACAGTCTGCTCGGCTTCAAGATTATAAGGCAGGTCTTTTCCAATAAAATTTTCAATCGTATTCGTAAGTTCCATATTTTCACCTCTGATACTACTTTTTAAACTCACTATTGAGTAACAAAAGCCTATCCCTTTTTATACGGGATAAGCTGATATATTATTCTTCAATTACTTTTATCTTCATAGAAGCCGTTACACCGTGTCCAAGCTTTATTTCAGCATTATAATCACCGAACGCCTTAAGATCCGAATTAAGTACTATTTTCTTCTTATCAATTTTGCACTTATATTGTGCTTCGATAAGGTCTGCAATCGTTCCTGCTGTGATTGCACCGAATAATCTTCCGCCTGAACCAGCTTTTGCTTTTGCTACAACTTCTTTTCCATTAAGAATTTTTGCAGTATCCTGTGCCTGCTGTTTTTCTACATCTAATTTGTGCTGCTCTGAATCCTTTTTTCCCTGAAGGTCATTAAGGTTTTTCTGGGTTGCTTCAATAGCAGTTCCCTTTGCAATAAGGAAGTTCCTTGCATACCCATCTGCTACATTTATTACATCTCCGGCTTTTCCGGAACCTTTAACGTCTTTTAATAAAATAACTTTCATCAATTAATCCTCCATTATTTATTTATTATATTCTGTTCCTGAATAAATTCATCAATAGCTTCACAAAGGCTTTGCCTTGCACTTTCAAGACTTACGCCCTCAAGCTGAACACCAGCCATTGTCTGATGTCCGCCACCGCCGAGTTTTTCCATAATAACCTGCACATTGAAATTCCCAAGACTTCTTGCTGAAACATTAACAACGCCATTCAGTTCGAAAAGCACGAATGAAGCGGAAACTCCACTGATACCGAGAAGTTCATCCGCAGCCTGCGGAGCAGCCATTCTTATTTCTTCAGCCTTTATATCACTTGTTGCAATTGCACAGTTATGATAAAGCTCAGCATTTGCGACAAGTCTACTCTTTTGCTGATAGGTTTCAATTGAACTTGAAAAAAGATTTCTTACAGCAACCGTATCTGCACCAAGCTTCCTTAGGAATGCTGCCGCTTCAAAAGTTCTAACACCTGTTCTCATTACAAAATTCTTTGTATCTAGCATTATTCCAGCGAGTAATGCTTCTGCCTCAGGAGCAGATATCTTAAGATTCTCGCCGAAATACTGGATTAGCTCCGTTACCATTTCTGACGCTGAAGATGCATAGGGCTCATGATAGAAAATTACAGCCTTGTCAATAAAGTTGACCATCTTTCTATGGTGGTCAATTACAACAACATGCCTGCATTTTTCATAAAGATCCTTGCTATCTACAAAGTCAGGATTATGTGTATCTACTATAATAAGAAGCGTCTTTTCACTAATATAATTCAAGGCATCTTCAGGGGAAAGGAACATATCCTTTATATCATTGGTTTTTATATGATTTATAAGCTGTTTTGCAAGGTTCTTATGAGGATCAATGACTACATAGGATTCCTTTCCAAGCTTTCTTATCGCACCACATAACCCAACTGATGAACCAGCACTGTCAAGATCACCAAAGCGATGCCCCATAATGAAAATCTTTTCATTTCCTTCAATAAGCTCTGCAAGAGCAGTAGCAATAATTCTTGTCTTGACTTTAGTGTGCTTTTCTATTCCTTTTGAAACGCCACCAAAAAATTCAAACCCTGTTGCAGTTTTTACTGAACACTGGTCTCCGCCTCTTCCAAGTGACATATCAAGAGCTTGCTTTGCAAAAAGCTCGCTTTCTGAAAGAGTTTCTCCCCCACGTCCCACACCCATTGAAAGTGTGACGCTGAGACGTTCATTGACCATAATCTGTCTTGCTTTATCAAGAATATCAAAACGTTTCTCTATCATTTCGTGAATGTGTCTTTCTTCAATGACAGCAACAAACTTATCGTTTGAACTTCTTCTTAAAATACCAGTTGTAGGCTCCATAAACTTCTCAAGAAGGGTTTCAATTTGAACAAGTATGTGTGCCTTTTCACTCTCTTTGACATTAGAGAGCATATCCTCATAGTTGTCAATCATAAGGAGAACAACGCATGGGCGGGAATTGAAGTGCTCATATTCCAAAGCTTTGAATTGTGAAATATCCTCAAAATAAACCATTGAAAGATTAAGTTCCGGATTCTGCGAACGCGTTCCGATTACTCTGTAATATCTTCCATCGTGTTTTAAAACAGCACCGTTCTTGGTATAAATTCGGTTTATATCAACATTAAGTAATGTGGTAAGCTTTTGCCCGTAAGCCTCCTTATCGGTAAAGACTCTTTCCTCAAAAAGCTTGTTATACCAGACAATAACACTGTTTTCATCAATAATTATAGTAGGTGCAGGGAAATAATAAAGAGATTCTTTCTGTGTAAGAGTGATATCCTTATCCATTTTGAATATGTATCTTCTGACATTCCTTGATACCACGAAAATTTCAATAAGGAGTGCCAAGGAAATCACACAGGTAACTGCAAAAAAGAGCCAGCTTTTGTTGTCATCCTTTTTGACCAATAGCAGAGATGCTGCCATTGAACATAATGCTAACAGAAATACAGTAAGCTTTAAGACAAATCCATTATTTCTCTTCAACCTTTTCACCACCTGTTAATTAATTGATATGTAGGACGGCAATTCGCCGCCACAATTATACTTCCATAATAATAGGAAGAATCATAGGAGATCTCTTCGTCTTTGAATATATATAATCTGACAAAGCGTCCTTCATTTTTGTTTTTATTGTATTCCACTCGCGGATATCATTATCAATGCAGTTCTGAAGGACTTTCATCATAAGGTTCTTTGCCTGATCGATGAGCTCTTCACTTTCTCTTACATAAACAAATCCTCTTGACACAACATCTGGTCCAGCAAGAATTGTTCCACTTTCACTTTCTATTGTTGCAACAACAATGATAAGTCCGTCCTGTGCAAGATGCTTTCTGTCGCGAAGAACAATAGCTCCAACATCGCCAACGCCAAGCCCGTCAACAAGAACTCTTCCAGCAGGAACTTGCCCAGTGATTTTTATTTCAACTCCGTCAATTTCAATGACGTTACCAATTTCACCGATAACGATATTTTCTTCAGGTATACCGATTTCCATCGCGGTCATTGCATGACGCTTAAGGTGCTTATACTCACCGTGGACAGGGATAAAGAACTTTGGCTTTATAAGTGACAACAATAGCTTCTGCTCTTCCTGACATGCATGTCCTGAAACGTGAACGTCATACATACTCTCATAGATAACGTGAGCGCCCGACTTCATAAGTTCATTTACGACCTTTGTTACAAGCTTTTCATTACCTGGAATAGGTGTTGCCGAAATAATAATGAAATCATGTGCTGTTATGGTTACCTTCTTATGATCATTCATAGCCATTCTGGTCAAAGCTGACATTGGTTCGCCCTGACTACCTGTTGTTATAAGAACAACCTTTTCAGAAGGATAGCGGTTCATAGTATCAATGTCAATAATCAAGCCCTCAGGAGCGTCAAGATAGCCAAGCTCAATTGCCTTGCTCATTACATTGACCATACTTCTTCCGAAAACCGCAACCTTTCGGTCAAACTTGATTGCATTGTCGATAATCTGCTGAACTCGGTGAATATTTGAAGCAAAGGTTGCAATGATTATACGTCTGCCCTCCGCCTGTAGGAATAATCTTTCAAAAGACTCGCCAACCTTGCTTTCACTCATTGCGAAGCCTTTTCTTTCAGAATTTGTGGAATCCGACATAAGCGCAAGAACGCCCTTGTTTCCAAGCTCAGAAAATCTTGCAAGGTCAATAATTCCGCCCTCAATAGGTGTATAGTCAACCTTAAAGTCGCCTGTGTGAATAACTACACCCGCTGGTGTATGAACAGCTATTGCAACAGCGTCAGGAATTGAGTGATTTACTCTTATAAATTCAACAGCCATACAGCCCATTTTTACCGTCTGGCGTGGTGTTATTACATTAAGCTGTGCGGATGCAAGAATGTTATGTTCCTTCAATTTTCCCTCAACAAGACCAATAGTGAGTCTTGTTCCATATACAGGAACATTAATTTTCTTTAAAAGATAAGGAATAGCACCTATATGGTCCTCGTGGCCATGAGTAATAACTATACCTCTTATTTTGTCTTTATTTCTTTCAACATAAGTGAAATCAGGGATAACTATATCAACACCAAGCATTTCTGTATCAGGGAAAGCAAGACCGCAGTCAACGATAAATATATCGTTTGCACATTCAAATATGGTGAAGTTCTTTCCAATTTCATTAAGTCCACCAAGTGGAATGATTTTTATCGGAGTCTTTCTCTGTTCATTTTTTGTATTCTTCCTTGGCGTACGTGGCTTTTTCATGGCCTGCGTATTGCCGTCAGAATTCTGTGGTCTTGGCTTGTTTTGTGCATCGCTATTTAAGTTTGCCTTTTTTGCACGAGGTTTGTATTTTGGCTTTTGCTTTGCTGTCTTTGGGTTTTCTGATGTTTGTTGTGTAGTATTGATGTTTTTTGTATTATCTGTACTCATTTAATTCTCCTCTAGATCTTTTGCGCTCATACTATTCAATGTTAAATCAATACCAAAGGTCATAAAGGAAATTCTATGCACACTTTTAAAAGGCGCATAGTAATTCTACTATGACCAAGGGAAATAGCAACGATTGTTTTGATAGCATTAAAGCGGTATGTATTCCTGAATAAAACGGTCATCCAGGAATTTTTCAGTCTGCTTTGAAACGATGCTCTGTATATAAATAAAATTTGCTTATTAAATCCATATATAAATAACAGTCAGTAATTTCATAACCGGACACATATTCAATTTATATTTTACCTCTAATTACTGAAAAAGTCAATACAATGCATTAGCAGTGAAACAATTGGTTTTGCAATATTATTGTATATTTTCGTCCTGATTATTCTTAATCATTCTTTCAAATTTATCACAAAGCTCTACTGCAGTTTCACTTTTAAAGCTTTCTACGAACATCTGAACGCCTCTTCCCGTCTTAGATGGTCGGATAATTACACGTGAATTATTTTCACTTACAGCAACGCCCTCACCAAGTCCTGCATTCTCAGAGCAAAAGCGTTTTAGTATCTTCAGCGGTGAATTATCAACGCTCACATACCTGCTTGTTGAGT
The DNA here is from genome assembly GCA_023395435.1 of Bacillota bacterium. Classification (GTDB taxonomy): domain Bacteria; phylum Bacillota; class Clostridia; order Oscillospirales; family Ruminococcaceae; genus SZUA-444. The sequence goes on along the minus strand of JAEWZG010000146.1, from coordinate 4,698 downwards.
AAAAGTCAGGGATGTCACTTGTTGCCTGTTTTAATGTAATTCCCTTTTCATTTAGATATCTTAGAACAATAAATGAAAGCTTTATTCCGTCACGGACAAAATCGCATTCTCCAGCCAGCTTTCTTGCCTCACTGTCGCTGTTATCAAAGCTGCAGTTATAATAACGTAGAACCCTTTGCCCATATCTTTGTGCTAAATCATCTGCAACAAGAGGAAAGTTATATGGCAATGATATATCTTTTCCCTGTTCAAAATTTATTTTTGCTGCAAGAACTATAAGCTTTTCAAAAAAAACATATCCGGTTTCATCAGTATATGCTGAGGACTTTTTGCCATCCCCTGATATATGAAATATAATTTTCTGTCCATTTGTATCAATCCTCTTCAGAATAACTTCGGACAGAATTTCTGATACTCGCTCACAGCCTGTCTTGAATTCAGGACATAACCCTTTAAACTTGCTCGGAAGGATACCCTCAAGTGACCGTACATAAAGCTCTTTCATGCTTTCAGTATCTCTTAAAACCCCAAAGTTCCCGAAGTCAGCTTTTAAATACTCACCCCGGTTTAGTCCGCCTTCAATTTTTCTCTCCTGTTTTCTTGTTGGCATTAGACCGTTTTCAGCAAAAACCTTAAGGCTTGTAATCTTCCCGGCTTCAATATAACAACCTGATTTGATGTTTCCGCTTTGCATAATATATACAAGCTCAGGTTCAATGCATTCACCCATATTCCATACATGACAGCCACTTGCCAATGCTCCCGATATGAAAGCTAACGCCAAAGCTCTTGATGTGTTACCGTCTTTATAGCCAACAATAACAACTTTCTCATTAAAAGCACTGGCAACCGCTCCGCCAAGATCAGAACATAATCGTGGTGTTATTACTGCATTTGTTTCACCACTTATTCCGTTTTCATCTAAAATAAGGGCATGAGCATTACCATATTTTATATCATAAGTCACAGTAGTATTCTTTTCAATCTGTTTTTGTGGCCATACTCTTATTTCTGATTCAATAACAGCGTTTTCACCAACTACAGCATTTTCACCTACAACCGAATTTTCATAAGCACATGAACCCGTCAGCATTTTTGCATTGCTGCATATAAGTGACTGATTGCAACTAACATGTTCTCCGATAAATGCTCCATCAAGGATAACTGAACCATGTATTTTTGAATTTACACCGATTGTCACATTGTCGCATATAACAGAACCAGCCTCAATAACAGCTCCTGCTCCTATGGAAACATTTTTACCAATATAGCAAGGATAATTAATCCGAACGCCTCTGAAATTTGCTGATTCATTCACTATGCTACCATATAACTCACGATGGCCGTTAAGACGGCAAGCAACTTTTCCTTCAAGTATATCTACCTGGCACCTTAAATATGACTTGAAATCCCCAATATCGCACCAATAGCCACTTTCCTCATAAGCAAAAAGGCGCATATTGTTTTTCATCATCTGTGGGAAGATATCCATTGCAAAATCTGACTTCTTATCCTGTGGAATAAGGTCAAGTGCTGACTTTGAAAGTATATATACGCCTGTATTTGCCATATCTGTAACACAGCTTGAAAAGGATGGCTTTTCAATAAAACCTGTTATTCTCCCCTGCTCATTGAAAAGTACAAGCCCGAATTCGCGTGGGTCAATTACTTTTTTAACGATTATAGTTACATCAGCATTGCTACTTCTATGAAATTCTATAGCAGAAGTCAAGTCAAAGTCGCACATTGCATCACCACTAATGACAAGAACCTCATCGTCGCTCTGTGCAAGCTTTACACAACCCGCTGTACCTAGCGGTATTTCCTCAAAGGAATAATTGAGAGTTAATCCGTTATATTTGTTGTCATCAAAGTGCGATATAATTTTTTCTCCCTGATACATTAATGTCAGTGTTGCTTTATTAAAGGAATTGCTGATTAGTAAATCAAGAATATACTCAAGAACCGGTTTGCCACACAGTGGAGCAAGGGGTTTGGGCATATTACAGGTCAGAGGTCTGAGCCTCGTACCCTCCCCGCCAGCCATAATTATTGCCTGCATAATGTTCTCCCTTCACGTTGTTAGTTTATCTTAGTATTGACGTGAAGAAAATAAGTTATTCTGTTTTTATAAATAGCTTGTATTCTCAAAGCAATTTAATCATATATATGGATAGTGGATATTATATTTGTCCGATTTTCCGCCAGAAAGGGATATATGATGAAAAAGGCAAAACTGTTCTTTATAAATTCTGTTGCTATGATTACAACTTCGCTAATACTTCGAATCATTGATGTATTCTTTAATGTTTACATATCAAATAAAATAGGTCTTGCTGGAATGGGACTTATACAGATAATAATGTCTGTGTTTGGGTTTTCTGTCATTGTGGCCTGTTCAGGAATAGGTCTTGCGTCAACACGTCTTGTTGCTGAAGAACTTGCATATAACAGTCATTCTGGAATAAGAAAATCTATGAAAACCTGTCTGACATATGCAATCACCTTTGGCTCCTTTGCAAGCCTTATTCTTTTAGTAGGTGGAAACTTCATAGGAACGCATCTTCTAAAAGATACAAGAACAATACAATCGCTCCATATCCTTGCAATAAGCCTTCCGTTTTATTCAGCTCAATGTGCTTTATATGGATATTTCACAGCAGTACGACGCGTTTTTTTAAGCTCCATAACACAAATTCTTGAAATGGGCGCAAGAATAGGGCTAACAGTTTTCTTCATTGAAAAGAATCTGGAAAAAGGTATGGAGGCTACCTGTAATGGTTTAATGATGGCGGCAACACTTTCAGAAATTGTTGCATTCGGGCTTATGTTCGGCGTATTTATGATTGACAAGAGGCGCTTTAAAAGAAAAGATACCACTAAAAACAACATACCAAAAAGGCTTTTTAAAATATCACTTCCTATGGCCTTCAGCTCATATGTGTGCTCGGCACTTATTACAATAAAAAACGTTATGATACCTATAGGACTCGTAAAATACGGAATGACACGTGATGTTGCACTTTCACAATTTGGTGTTATAAATGGCATGGTTATTCCTATAATACTTTTTCCTGCTGCTTTTATCGGGACTTTTTCAAGTCTCATTGTTCCTGAAATAACAGAATGCTATCGGCTCGGCAACCGCAAAAAAATCAATTATATAGTAACAAGGGCATTTCAAGTTACACTTATTTTCACTATCTGTGTCATAGCAATTTTTCTTAAATTCTCACAGGAATTCGGAATGGTGGTATATAAGAATATTACCATTGGAACATATATAGAAATTCTAACACCTCTTGTGCTGATAGCGTACCTTGACGGAATCACCGACGCAATGCTCAAAGGTCTTGACCAACAGGTTGCGTCAATGTTCTTCAATATATTTGATTCAGGCTTTTCAATATTACTTGTTTACTTTCTGTTACCACGCTTCGGACTCAACGGTCTTCTGTTCCTGATGTTCGCAAGCAAACTGCTCAATACGTTCTTAAGTATAAACAAAATCGCTAAAATAACAGATTTCAAGGTAAAGTATTCTAACTGGATGCTAAAGCCTTTTATATGTTCATTCATAGCTGTTGTATTTTCAAAGGTGATAGTAAACATGGTTTGCCACGGCTACAGATACACAGTACACGTACTTACAATGTATGTCACTTTGTCAATTGTGCTGTATGTTATTCTGATATTTGCATTTGGATGTATAAAAAGACAGGACATCAAGTTAATATCCAATAAATTTAAGAAAAAAAATATTTCAAAAGGTATTGACTCTGACGTAGCGTAATAGTTTATAATAAGGACAGTGAAAAATTCAGGGAGGATTAATCAATGAAAATCAATGAGGTTTCAAAGCTCACAGGAATAACTATACGAACATTGCATTACTATGACGAAATCGGACTGCTGGCACCGACCGAGGTCACAGACGCAGGCTATAGACTGTATGACGAAAATGCTTTGTTCAGACTTGCACAGATTATGTTCTTCAAGGAGCTTGATTTTTCTCTTGAGGAAATTAAAAAAATAATGTCCCGACCTGACTTTGACACTCAAAATGCGCTTATAAATCAGAAAGAGCTCCTGATAAAAAAGCGTGACAGACTTGACGAGCTTATAAAGCTCGTTGATAAAACGTTAGAGGGAGGGTTCAATATGAGTTTTAATGAATTTAATAATACTGAAATTGAAAATGCTAAAGCAAAGTATGCTAAAGAAGCTAAAGAGAAGTACGGCAATACTCAGGAATATTCTCAATTCTTAGAAAAAACCAATAAATATACAAAACAGGATTGGGATGAAGTGAACAGCAAAATGCTTGTGATTTTCAAGAAGTTTGCTGATGTTATGGATAAAGCACCTGAAAGTGATGAGGCACAAGCACTTGTGAAGGAATGGCAGGACTATATTTCAGATAATTTTTATCATTGTCCTGATGAGGTTCTTCAGGGTCTTGGACAAATGTATATTAATGATGAGCGATTCAAAGAAAACATTGATAAGACAAAGTCAGGACTTGCTGAATATATCTCAAAGGCTATTGCAGCATATTGCAAGAAATAGCATAAATAAAAATCCACCGGCTTAGCCGGTGGTATTTCTTTTGTCGCCTATAAGGCTCCGTTACTGGCAGCCATTGCTATGGCATTACGGTCTGACACTTGCAAAAGCTTGTTACTTGCTACCCTTGAA
>JAEWZG010000114.1 GCA_023395435.1 Bacillota bacterium | reverse complement strand
CTCTGCTCATAACGATATGGCATCTGATGACCCATAGCATCCTTTGCTGATACTATTCTTCCATCTATTCCTGTTAAAAATTCATCATATTGCTTTTCTATGCCATATATTCCATTTCCGTCATAATCTGTAAAACCTATTACACTGGCAGCAAGATCATTCTGTGGGTAATATCTTAAAGTATCAGGATCACATCCTATACTTGCTATTTTCTCTTTTTTTATAAATTCCCTTATTTTATCCGCTGTATTTTTTTCAACCTTTCTCTTAATAACCTCATACTGGCTGTTCTTTGAAAGATATTTTTCAATCTTTTCTTTATCTACTTCAAGAGTTTCTGATAGGGTATTAACAATTAAATCATGATTCTTTTTATCGTATTTTGTATATGTAACAGGGTCAATAAAAACATTATATACAGTAGCACTCTGTGCAATAATCTGCCCGTTAGTATCCTTAATAGTTCCACGGTTTGCATGAATTGTTCTGCTTGCAAATTGTTGATTATTCGCAAGATTCTGATATTTATTGTTATCCCTTATTGAAATCATTAAAAGATTTGATATAATTGTTACTGTAAACAACACAAGCACTAAACCAATAACGCCAAATAATCTTCTCCGCATACTTGCTGTTGATTTTTCCGACATAATAATCTCCTTATTAGCTTTTTATACAAAGAAAGCTAAGTCTAATTGCCCACTAATTTAAGATGTGAAATATGTGGGAATAGCTTAACTCTCTCAACAATATATTTTATTCATTATGCTCCAATATATTCCAAAGCATCTTTAAACCAGTTTTTTATTGAAACAAAAACGTTGTCATCTTCCTTAACAACCTCAATTTTGTTTTCCTTCTGAACCTGAACGTAATCCTTCTGATTATTGTCAAGCTTCTTTAATCCCAAGGTATTAACTGCATAATCTTCAATAGTTTGTATTGAAGTTTTGGCTTCCAGCTCAGTTTCCATTGAAGCATTGGCTGTGCTTATATTATCAAGCTGTTTATTAAGATCTGAAGCCTCACCATACATCTGGCTTATCTGAACCTTTCCATAAAGAATTGCGCAAAGAAGGCAAAGAGCAGCAACGGCAGTAATAAATGATTTGACGGCTGAAACTGTGTGGATATCTGCGGTATTCTTTTTAACCTGAATTCTCTTTTCCGGTTGTTTTTGTGGCAGATTCTCATAAATAGAATAATCATATGCAAGATTATTTACTTTTGCCATTTTTATCACTCCCCTAATCTTTTTATAACCCTTAATTTTGCACTTCTGCTTCTATTATTATTTTCAAGTTCTTCCTGCGCAGCTTCTATAGGTTTTTTATTTATTAATTGCCCCTGTGGCTTCTTTCCACATATACACTGTGGAAAATCCGGCGGACAAATACATCCCTTACACCATCCTGCAAACCTTTGCTTTACTATTCTATCTTCAAGCGAATGGAAGGTTATTACTGCAAGTCTTCCACCTGGCTTTAATACAGAAAACGCTTTATCGAGCCCAATTGAAAGATGCTCAAATTCATTATTGACGGCAATTCTTATTGCCTGAAAGGTTTTTTTACAAGGATTTTTTTCTCTTCTTACTTTTGCTGGAACGCTTTCTTTAATTATTTCTGCAAGTTCAAGTGTTGTTTTTATTGGTGCACTCTCTCTTTGTTTTACAATCCTTGAAGCAATGCTTCTTGAGAATTTCTCTTCTCCAAACTCAAAAATAATTTTTGAAAGCTGTTCATAAGAATAGTTATTTATTATATCGTAGGCTGATGTGCCTTCCTGACTCATTCTCATATCAAGCGGTGCATCAACGTGATACGAGAAACCTCGTTCCCCTGTATCAAGCTGATAGGAGGATACACCTAAATCAAGAAGAACTCCATCAACCTTATCAATATCAATATTATTTAAGACCTCATCAATTTCTGAGTAATTACTTTTAACTACTGTCGCGTTAAATTCCTGTAGCCTTTCTTTAGCTACTTCTACTGCAGTAGGGTCGCGGTCAATAGCGATGAGTCTTCCACCATTAAGATGCTTGGCAATTTCTCTTGAATGGCCAGCTCCACCAGCTGTTGCATCAACATATATTCCGTCGGGATTTATATTTAAGCCTTCAATACTCTCATTTAATAAAACAGATATATGTTTAAATTCCACTTTTGAATTCCCTTTCGGTTAAAAATCTATACCTTCCATTGCTTCTTCAAGCTTATTGGAAGTGAAGTCCTCATTGAACTTATCCCATTTAGCCTTGTCCCAGATTTCTGCTCTGGTCGAAGCACCTATTACTATAATATCCTTTTCAAGTCCTGCATAGTCACGAAGTGTCTGAGGGATTAAAATTCTCCCCTGCTTATCAGCCTCAACTTCACAGGCACCCGCCATAAAAAATCTTTGGAGCTCACGTCCCTTTGATAATGGAACCTGTCTTATTTTATCAGCAAGTTCTTCAAAGCCTTCGGTGGAGTAAACGAAAAGACAGCCATCAAGCCCTTTTGTAATAATGAACACATCGCCAAGTATTTCTCTGAGCTTTGTTGAGAAATTCATTCTGCCCTTGACATCCATATTATGCGTATAAGTTCCCATTAACATTCCACTTGACAATCTGTCCACCTCCTTTTTGGGTTTCATCACCACTTTGAACCACTTTTCACCACCATGTCATTATTATACAACCTTTATTTGAAAAAATCAACAGTTAGTACCAAATATGGGGACATAGAAACTTAACAATTTTTAAAGTATACTGTTATGAAAAGTGCACAAAAAAAGGCCTTAAACTAATGTAAATTAGCTTAAAACCTAATAAATAAAACGTATGTTCTCGATTTTTGCACAAAGAAAAATGTAAATATTTCGTGAACTGAATTGTAAAATGTAAAAACCATAAATTTATTACATTATTTTAAGTTTATTTTTCCTTTTAGGTTAATTCCATCAATAGCGCTCCCAATAAATAAGAATAATATTGCGCTTCCGCCCGCCTGAATCAGATTACCTGGAATAGTAGCAACCAGCTGTGCCTTGAAGCTTGTATCCTTGTATAATATCAAAGCAACAATAAAATAGCCTACAACTGTTACTATTGACGAGAGAATTAGTGCGATTATTGAACGCTTTGAAATCATTTTTTCTCCTCTTGCTCTTAAAAGATAAAAGCAACTTGCATTTACGCTTTTTACTATTAATGTAGGAATTGCATAAATAGCATAGCCAGAAATAAGGTCAGAAAGTGCTCCACCTATTCCACCGACTAATATTCCACAAGGGAAAGGCAATAAAACTGATGACAGATAAATCATTGAATCACCAAGATGTACATAACCATTACCCACAGGGACGTGGATAAACGCGGTCATAACTACTGTCAGTGCCATAAAGAGCCCTGAAAATACTATTATTTTAATCATATTTGTTGATTTGTTATTCATTGATGGTTTCCTCCAAGAGTATATAATAAAGGTTCAAACAACACTCCTTCAGCAACAGGAGCGTTGTTTTTTATTGTGAAGTTGAGGCATTTATAAATATATTCTGACGCGGTTTTTGTTGCTGATATAAGTAAATTGCCTTTAACAAGTGAGCCTGTAAGCACTGATGCAAATATATCACCAGTACCTGAAAACACTTTACTTGCTTTTGGGATATAAACAGGCATAGCTATCCCATTCTCATAAACAAGATTAACAAGAGTATCCCCATTATCAATACCTGTTATGACAACTGACTTAGTTCCGATATCACAAAGCTTATTTGCAAGTACTTCTGCCATATTAAGCGATATATTTTCTCCTGTGTATTCAGTATCAGTAAGATAACAGGCTTCAGTAACATTAGGGGTAATTACATCAGCGAGCGAAACAAGCCTTTTCATTTCTGAGCACATTTTTTCAGTATAGGTTGAGTATATATGTCCGTTATCGCCCATAACCGTATCAACAACACGCAAAGGCTTTCCATCATATGCTTTAATAAGCTCTTCTGTAATTCTTATCTGTTCTAAAGAGCCAAGAAATCCACTGTAAACTGCATCAAATTCAATTTCACTTTCCTTCCAGTTCTGAATATACTGGGGGAGAATTTCTGTAAGGTCCTTAAAATAAAAACTTTCAAAGCCCGTATGTCGTGACAGAATTGCTGTGGGCAATGGACAGCACTGAACACCCATTACTGATAAAACTGGAATAGCTATTGTGAGAGAGCAGCGTCCTATCCCTGACATATCGTTAATTGCTGCTACTTTTGGAACTGTGTACACTATTTTTCCCCCTATATTTTGTTAACAACTATATTGTATAGCAACTACATTAAAATATCAAAACAGTAATTTCACTTAATAATATATACCAATTTGTTTGTTTTCAACAACTAAACAAGTATAAGATTATTGTTTTTTATTATAAATTAATAATAATTCTGATATACCATGCTTGCCCGATAACATTGAGTTGTGTTATTAAACAATTTATCAACTGCATTTAATACGTTTTTGGTAATAAAGTAGATAATAAAATAATGCCTGTCTTATAATATTCATTTAATTTATATATGTTGTTATTGTAGCTATTTTTTAAATTCTGCATATTATAAATTGAATAAATAAACCATTTAGGGTATAAATGTATTGGAGGGGTACAAATGTCATTTATTAAAAGCGAGTTTTTCCTTGGAGGAGTTTCACAAGCAGGCTTTCAGACGCATTTTAATAAAGAAATTGAAAAGTCAGGAATTTTTACATATATTCTGAAAGGCGGAGCAGGAACAGGAAAATCCACTCTTTTAAAGAAAATTGCAAAAGAATTTGAGGATAAGGATGACGTTGCAATATATCATTGTTCAAGCGATCCGAATTCTCTTGATGCTGTTATATTAAAGAATGCAGGTATAATTATTGTTGATGGAACGGCTCCGCACGTGTTTGATCCAATTTATGCTGGAGTTTGTCAAAAGATAATCAACCTAGGTGAATTCTGGGATGATAGTATTCTTGAAAAAAATTATCTTGAGATTATTACGGTTACTAACGAAAATCTTAAGTGGCATAAAAGATGCAGAAATTTTGTAAGTGCTCTTTCATCTTTATACTCTGACACATACACTATCGGTCAAGAAGCATTGAATTACAAAAAGCTTGAAGCTTTTATCGAAAGGCTTGCCACTAAAGTCCTCCCGAAAACAAAGCTCACCGACGGCTCTACAGAATTCTCGCAGCTTTCAGCCCTGACACCTGATGGATATGTTACTTTACTTGATACAATAAAAGGTTATGAGAACATATATATTCTAAATGATACGTATTTTGCTGGATCAGATTTATTACTTCGTGATTTTGCTACTATTGCAACAATGAAGGGCTTTGATATCATTATAAGTGAATGTACACTGCTTTCCCCTGCAGTATATGAGCATCTTCTTATTCCGTCATTAAAAACAGCTTTCATTTCATCAACACCTATTAATAACAATGAATTTCCTGATGCCAACATAATAAACTTCCAGCGGTTTTATGATAAGGCACTTATTTCTCAGAAAAAGCAAAGATTGTCATTTAATATTAAAGCATGTGATGATATTATCTGTGAAGCAATAAGCGCACTTTCAAATGCAAAGACCGTTCACGATAATATAGAGGCTTTTTATATCAAGGCAATGGATTATGATAAAGTTGATGTTACCTGCAAAAAAGTTATTGAAGATATAAAGAGATTATATTAAAAAAGCAAGCACAGAGGTTAATGTCCTCTGTGCTTCTCTTTTCGTTTTTCCTGACACAATCTGAACTTAAGTTCTTTTTCTTCTTCACGCTTTTCACGGAAAACTGTTTTCTTCTGCAATTTCCATTCTTCCTGCTGAAGTTTTAAAGCTTGTTGTGCTTTTGTGCCAATGCCCTTATTCAGTAATTGCTTATTGATTGCCCTTTGAATACGTTTTGGATTAATGTGCTTTTCTGCTTTCATAGAACTGACAGACTCCCCAAAACACAAACGGCTATAATTCTTGAGAAAGTATTCGTACACTTCATAATCCTTTGGTTCTGCACCAAAAGTAATTTTGCACACCTCATACTTTTCACAATAGTCACGCTCAAAAACTGCAATCCAGAATGGTTCATCAAACATAACTGTAATTTTAGAAAACGTCGTTGCCATAGGGTACCTCCTTTAAAAATGCTTTCAAAGAACGGACAACCAAGGAGGCAGGTTACTGACAGTTTTAACTGCGTCCGGACTACCAACCGGAACTGTGTTTTTATCTTTGAATAAATAACATAACTAATATATAATAATATATTACTTTGATATATAATTGTCAATAAAACCAACAAAACCTCCTAAACAAATTGTGAAGGAGGTTTATTTAATTAAAATAAAACTTGTGATGGGACAAAAAAAAGATATGGGGCTGTAAAAATTGCAAGTGAAAGAGCAAGCTTCTTCTTTTGAGATTTATTAAGGTTTGATTTATTGAAACAGAACTTATAATTCAACAGATAAATAAGAATTACTGATATCAATGCTGCTAATGTTGTACATAATAAACCTGCTATTGTATGAAACGGATTATTCTGAATTGGATAAGTAACATTATCGTACCACCAGTCGTCAGCTTCAATGTTTGAAACACCAACCATAAACAGTGCTCCGATAATATCAGCTACGAACCCACAAAGCCACGTGCGAATTATAATTTTCTTGGCATTATGTTTTATATCCTGTATATTTATTATTTTCATAGCTATTACAATTACCAACAAATCAATAATAAAATTGCCAGGTAAAACAACTATCCACGCAATAGGTAAAACAAAAAATAACCATACGGGGAAAAGCATATTATATAGTTTTGTTTCATTCTTTTTCATTATATTTACCTCATATATTTTTCTATAATATACCATATATTATGTATTAAGTCAATTTATATTATGATTGTCATATATGTGTTTCATGATTATTAACCTAATAAAAAAACGTGAAACCAATTAAGATTTCACGCTGAACAATTATACGCGTATTTACTTATAAAGTAAAAATAAAAACTTATTGAGTCATCAATAAGTTTTTATTTTTTGGTGGGAGAGGATGGATTCGGACCATCGAAGCTAAATAGCAACAGATTTACAGTCTGCCCCCTTTGGCCACTCGGGAACTCTCCCATATTAAGTTTTTTTAAAGAGCAGAATATATCTGCTCTTTAATTTGGAGCTGGTGAACGGACTTGAACCCCCGACCTGCTGATTACAAATCAGCTGCTCTACCAACTGAGCTACACCAGCTTACTTTGTAGAATTG
>JAEWZG010000068.1 GCA_023395435.1 Bacillota bacterium | reverse complement strand
ATTGTTGGGATTGCTGCAGCAGCAAGGATTGCTAAAATTACTAGTACTACAATGATTTCTACCAATGTAAAACCTTTTTTATTTTTCTTAATCTTTTTCATATTAATTCCTCCTATATTTTTTATGCCTTAATTAAATTGTCATATATAACGTTTTACAATTATAATTATATCAGAAGTTTTAAAAAAATCAAGTAAAATTATAAACATTTAATAATTATTTAATAAATATTAGGAATTTTTTGTATAAATTGCACTTATCTTATTACCAAAAATTTAACTTCTTAATCTATACTTTTCTAGATATCCAATTGTAAATCCACCAAATGTATTTCCAGCTAAAATGACAAGGAATGATGGTAAAATACTAGCTTTAAAGCCATTGTTTATAGAGTAAAATGAATAATAGAATATGTTTGCTACAACGTGGTCAAAACCGCACATAACAAATGCCATTATAAACAGGAAGGACAAAATAACAGAAACTAATTTATTATCTGGGTACACTCTATCACTAAATATTGCATATGTAACAAGTACCGCACAAAAAATTGCCATTATAAATATGCTTATGTAACTATCGTTTAACTTTGTATTTATCATCACTGTTATTTTATCGGAAATTTGATCCGCAAGTCTTGTTTGACTAATAAGAAAAGCGTAAAAAGTTCCACCGATAAGATTTCCTATAAATGCAATACCCATATCTGAAATTGCATATTTTTTAAACGGAATATTGGGCACAACTTCTGTATAAAGCATATTATAATAACTAATCACAAGAAAAATACCTACACAAAAGAGAAAGCAACCTGCAAACTTATTATCTGCCATCAAATATGTTGTTGCACCAAGTCCTATATAGATTCCTGGCATTATTGAGCTAATTAACTTTTTCAAATTACCACTTCCTTCAAATTATTAATGCATTATCGGGAGGTTTTTGCTATTGAATATATCCTTTACCATTTTAATTTCATCTTTTGTTGGTTCGGGAGTTTCTAATAAGGAGTATGCTAAATTTAAATTTTCCCATTTAAATTCGCCCATTTTATGAAACGGAAGAATTTCGATATTTTCTATACAGGTATATTGCGAAAGGAAATCCGCAAGTCTTTCAAGCATTTCTTTATTTAACGTTATGCCAGGAACAATAACGTGACGAATCCATATTGGCTTATGAATTTCTTCACAATAATTAAGTGTTTTTATAGTATTATCATTACTCATACCTGTAAGATCTTTGCAGACTGCATCATCTAATGCTTTTATATCAAGAAGAAGCATATCACTCGTATCAATAGCTTCCTTTGCTATTTCAAGCGGAATTGCACCTGAAGTATCAATAGCTGTATGAAGTCCAAGCTTTTTGCATCTTTCAAGAAGATCTTTAACGAATTCAGGCTGAAGTAAAGGTTCGCCACCTGAAATTGTTACTCCACCTCTTCTTATAAAATTCATATAGCTTTTTATATCTTTCGCAATTTCTTCTGAAGTAACTTCTCTTCCGGTATTAACTTCCCAAGAATCAGGGTTATGACAATATTTGCATCTAAGAGGGCAACCTTGCATAAAAAGAACATATCTGATGCCTGGTCCATCTACAGCCCCGAATGTTTCAATAGAGTGTATTCTTCCTTTTACTGATCCATTCATTTTTATCCCCTCCGCAAATATTTGTTCAGTATTTCAGAGGCAGAAATTTTCTGCCTCTGAAATTAGTGTGTTAATTAAAATCTTGTATGGAATGTTCGATTGATAACATCAAGCTGCTGCTCACGTGTAAGCTTAATGAAGTTTACCGCGTAACCTGATACACGGATTGTAAGCTGTGGGTATAGCTCAGGATGTTCCATTGCATCTTCAAGAACTTCTTTATTAAGAACATTAACATTAATATGATGTCCCTTATCAGCAAAATAACCATCCATAAGGCTTACAAGGTTTTCAACCTTTTCATCTTCAGCTTTACCAAGTGCCTGAGGAACGATTGAGAATGTGTATGAAATACCATCTTCGGAATAATCATAAGGAAGCTTTGCAACCGACTTCATAGAAGCGATACAGCCGTGCGTATCACGACCATGCATTGGGTTTGCACCTGGTGCAAATGGATCACCAGCTTTTCTTCCATCAGGTGTAGCACCTGTCTTCTTACCGTATACTACGTTTGATGTAATTGTTAGAATTGACATTGTTGGTTTCGAATCACGATATGTTCGATGTTTTGAAAGCTTGTTCATAAAGTTCTTTACAAGTGATACTGCGATATCGTCAACTTCAGAATCATTGTTTCCGAACATAGGATAATCACCCTCAATTTCAAAGTCAACAGCAAGACCATCTTCATTTCTTATCGGCTTAACTTTTGCATATTTAATTGCAGATAAGCTATCAGCAACAACGGATAGACCAGCAAGTCCACATGCTGAAGTCCTTAGGATATCTTCATCGTGAAGAGCCATTTCAATTCTTTCATAGCAATATTTATCGTGCATATAGTGGATGATATTCAAAGTATTTATATAAAGCTTTGAAAGCCAGTCAGTTATTGATTCATATCTTGACATTACTTCATCATAATCAAGATATTCAGATGTAATTGGAGCAAGAGCAGGACCAACCTGCGTACCGTACTTTTCATCCTTACCACCATTTATAGCGTAAAGCAATGCTTTTGCAAGATTTGCACGAGCACCGAAAAATTGCATCTGCTTACCGATTTTCATTGCAGAAACGCAACAAGCAATACCATAGTCATCACCGAATTTTGGTCTCATCAGATCATCATTCTCATATTGAATTGATGAAGTCTGAATAGAAATCTTTGAACAGAACTTTTTAAAGTTCATTGGAAGATTAATGCTCCATAGGACAGTAAGATTTGGTTCTGGTGCAGGACCAAGATTAACAAGAGTATGCATAAATCTATATGACATTTTTGTTACTAATGGGCGTCCATCAAGTGCCATACCACCAATTGCTTCTGTTACCCATGTTGGGTCACCTGAAAACAACTCATCATATGAAGGCGTTCTGAGGAAGCGAACAATTCTTAACTTCATAACAAAATGATCAACAAATTCCTGAATCTCTTCTTCCGTATATTTACCTTCAGCAAGATCAGCTTCAGCATAAATATCAAGGAATGTTGACACACGACCGATTGACATAGCAGCACCATTCTGCTCCTTGACAGCAGCAAGATAACCAAAGTATAACCACTGAATAGCTTCCTTTGTATCCTTGGCAGGCTCAGAAATATCTAAGCCATATTTTGCTGCCATTAATTTTAATTCTTTGAGTGCTTTAATCTGCTCTGAAATTTCTTCTCTTGCTCTAATTGTTGGGCTATCCATTATATCAAATATAAGATTTTTCTTTGCAGTTTCCTTTTGCTTAATAAGAAAATCCACCCCGTATAGTGCAACACGACGATAGTCACCAATAATTCTTCCGCGACCATATGCATCAGGAAGACCAGTGATAATACCTGTATGCCTTGCTACTTTCATATCATCTGTATAAGCATCAAATACACCGTCATTATGAGTCTTTCTATACTTGAATACGTTTGCTACATCCTTATCCATTTCCTTGCCATAAGCTTCAAGCTCTGTATAGATAAGTCTAATACCACCAAAAGGCATTATAGCTCTCTTTAGCGGCTCATCAGTCTGTACGCCAACAATTTTTTCAAGATCCTTATTAATATACCCAGCATCATGTGATGTTATAGTTGAAATTGTCTTTTCATCAATATCATACACACCTTTTCTTTCACGCTCAATTTTCATTTGAGCTGACAGTTCATCCCAAAGCTGTTTTGTATCTTTTGTAGGTTCAGCAAGAAAGCTGTCATCGCCCTCATATGGGGTAAAGTTAGATACTATAAAGTCCCTTACATCTATTTCATTCTGCCAGTTGCCTTCATTAAACTTCATAAAAATTCCTCCTACGTTGTTAAAAAATAAGATTTATAATCTAATTGCTTATATCAAATAATTCCTAATTAGAATTATTTATTTATTGTGATTATTATAGCATAATAGTAATGTGTAAAACAATACTAAATAAGTATATATTAATAAAATAAAAGTAAATTATTTTATGCTAAATATACAAGCATATAATTTCATACTATAGCTTTTGTATATATTTTTCCAAATAAGTAATATTTTTTTGATAATGCAGAAAAAACGCCAAGTTTATGTTTGGCGTTTTATTATAAATCATCTGCATCCTGAACAGGAACATCACATGGATTTTCAGGCACACCTGTATAACTTCCATTCGGATCTGTGGCACAGTTTTGCATTGGGCAAAATTCTTTTACCTTTTCAGCAACAGGATTATTCTTTTTCTTTTTTTTCAAAAAAATCACTCCCTTGCAACTATTGTTAGCAAGGGAGTTTACATTATACATTTAATTTTGAATTTGCTTTCTGAATAAATTTTTCAGAATCAACAACAAATCTTGTATGC
>JAEWZG010000145.1 GCA_023395435.1 Bacillota bacterium | reverse complement strand
TAATTGAAATATTAAGTTTGCTTTCATAACTTAATCAGTACTTTTTTGGGAGGTTACGCACTATGAAGGGTGATTTGCATTGTCACACAAAACTTTCAGATGGTTCTCTTGGTATTGAGGATATTATTGTTCAGGCAAAACGTACTGGAATTGATTTTTTATCAATAACTGACCATGATACTTTGTCGTCTACATCTCGTGCTACTGTGCTTGGTGAAAGATACGGTGTTCATATCATACCTGGTGTTGAACTTTCTGCCTGGGATAAAACGAGAAATTCAAAGGTGCATATTCTTTGCTATTCACCGCAGAAGCCAGACAGACTTGAAGGACTGTGTCTTAAATCCTGTGCTATAAGGAAATCCTGCGCAAATGAAATGATTGATAATGTTATGAAGCTTTATCCTATTACAGCCGAAAGTGTTTTAAAGCATTCAACAGGCAGTAAGAGTATATTTAAGCAGCATATTATGAGAGCACTTATTGATTATGGCTATGCTACTGATTTTTATGGTTCATTAAATGATGAACTTTTTAATCATGAGAACGGAACATGTCTTGTCGAAAGAGAATATCCTGATGTAAACTTCGTACTTGACCTAATACATTCAGCAAAGGGTGTTGCTATTATGGCTCATCCGATGCAGTATGATAATCTTGAGCTACTTGAAGAACTTGCCGAAAAAGGGAAGCTTGATGGCGTTGAAGTTTATCATTATACAGCAAGCGAAGAGGATATGAAAAAAATGCTTGAAATCGCTGAAAAATACAATCTTATTATTACTGGTGGTTCAGATTTCCACGGCTTGTATAATGCGGAGCCTTCATACATAGGAATGAACACAACTGACAAGGAAAATCTTGATAAGATATTCAAGCTTGCAAATAAAAAATAATTTTACTCAAAGGAATGAAATATAATAATGGACATTATGCAATCAGCACTTCAAAAGCATAAGGAATGGAACGGAAAAATTGAGGTTGTTTCAAGAGTGCCAATCAACGACAGAGAAGCTTTGACACATGCTTATACCCCTGGTGTAGCTCAACCTTGCCTTGAAATACAGAAGGACCCTGACTTATCTTATGAGCTTACAAGACGTTCAAACCTTGTTGCAGTAATAACTGACGGAACAGCAGTTCTCGGACTTGGTGACATCGGACCTTTAGCAGGAATGCCTGTAATGGAAGGTAAATGTGCGCTTTTCAAGGAATTTGCTGATGTTGATGCATTCCCATTATGTATTAATTCAAAGGATACTGATGAAATAGTAAGAACAATCGAATTGATATCAAAAAGTTTTGGTGGTATCAATCTTGAAGATATAGCTGCTCCAAGATGCTTTGAAATTGAAAAGAAGCTTAAAGAGCGTGTTGATATTCCTGTTTTTCATGATGATCAGCACGGTACAGCAATAGTTGTTGCTGCCGCACTTATGAATGCCTGCAAGGTTGCGGAAAAGAAAATTGAAGATCTCGAAATTGTAATAAACGGTGCCGGTGCAGCCGGAACAGCAATAGCAAAGCTTTTAATTTCACTTAAAGTTGGCAATATCAAAATGGTTGACTTAGCGGGAATAATCTGTGAGGGCGATAAAACATTAAGTCCTGCTCATACTGAAATATCAAAAGTAACAAATAAAGATCACATAAAAGGCTCACTTGCTGATGCACTTGTTGGTTCAGATGTATTTATCGGAGTTTCAAAGCCGAATCTCGTAACAGAAGCAATGATAAAATCAATGTCAGACAGACCGATAATTTTTGCAATGGCAAACCCAACACCAGAAATTATGCCTGATAAGGCACTCGAGGCTGGCGCATTTATTGTTGGAACAGGAAGAAGCGACTTCCCGAACCAGATTAATAATGTAATTGCATTCCCTGGTATTTTTAAGGGTGCACTTGCAGTACGTGCAAAGGATATTAATGAAGAAATGAAGCTTGCAGCTGCTATAGCAATAGCCGGTTGTGTTAAGGATAATGAACTTTCACGTGAATATATTCTTCCGAATGCATTTGATAGAGCAATTCCTGTTGCAGTAGCTAATGCAGTAGCTCAGGCAGCACGTGACAGCGGAGTTGCAAGAATTTAAAGTACATATTCAGTACCTGACAAAATAAATACTAATAAACAAACTTTTTGGAAGGATACTTTATAATTTATGAAAATGTCTTATAAAACAAAAGGTGTCTGTGCAAGGCAGATTGACATTGAAGTTGAAGATGGAATTGTTAAGGACGTTAAATTCATCGGTGGCTGTAATGGTAATGCTGGCGGAATATCATCACTTGTAAAAGGTATGAAGATCCAAGATGTGATTGATAGACTTAAAGGAGTAAAATGTGGATATAGGAATACATCCTGCCCTGATCAGTTTGCAAATGCTCTTGAAAAAATGAAAACCGAACAATAAATAATAAAGCCGTGAGTTAATGCCCACGGCTTTAATTTATTTCTCTTGAGCCTGATCAAGTTTTCTGTTCCTGAAATATAAGAGCAGATCAACGAATACCATAATAAAGTTTATTACATAAAAGACAAAAACATATGTAAGACTTCCCGCGGCTATTTTTGAAATCATACCGCATATATATCCGATAAGTATAAAGCATAAAAAGAAGAGGCTTTTTCCTTTCGCTGTTCTTGCTGTATATGACTTATAGATTGATGTCGGCCACGAAATGCCAAAGGTGATAACCATAATTGCTTCAAATAGCTGTGACATAAATATTCCTCCATGTGTTATAATACCAAATAATAATATCATATATAATATATTTTTTCAAATTAAACATATACAAATTTTTATAACAATTATAACTTTTATATATTAACAAATAAGTCAATAATACTTTATATTATTGCAAACAATCACATAATATCGTATAATGTTTATATGTAATTATTATAATATTATTAAAATAAATAAGGAGAAGTTATATGGTAGCTAATCTTGAATATTACAAAGTATTTTACCATGTCGCAAAGCTTGAGAGTGTCACCCTCGCTTCACAACAGCTTTTTATATCTCAGCCAGCAGTAAGTCAGGCAATAAAACAGCTTGAACTATCACTTGGCTGTACTTTATTTTTCAGAGCACCAAAGGGAGTAAAGCTTACACCAGAGGGGGAAGCTTTATTCACATATATAAAGCAGGGATATGAGTTTTTTGAAAGTGGCGAAAAAAAGCTTGAAGAGATGCTTAATTTTGAAAATGGTGAAATAAGAATTGGCGCAAGTGATATGACGCTTAAGTATTATCTTCTTTCGTATCTTGAAAAATTTCATAAAAGCTATCCGAGCATAAAAATTATAGTTTCTAATGCGCCGACTCCTGAAACGATACTCAGCCTTAAAGCAGGAAAAATTGACTTTGGAATAGTCAGTTCACCTGTAGATGAGAGTAAGGATTACAGAATAACTGAAGTTGCTGATGTTCGTGATACTTTTGTTGCTTCAAGCAGATTTGGCTGGCTGAATGGAAAAATAGTCGGGCTGTCAGAACTCGAACGCCTACCGACAATTTGCCTTGAGAAGAACACGAGTACAAGAAGGTTTGTGGATAATTTTCTTGCTGAAAATGATGTTTATTTAAAGCCTGAATTTGAGCTAGCAACAAGCGATCTGATAGTTAAATTTGCTGAAATGGATATGGGGATAGGTTGTGTGGTAAGGAGCTTTGCTGAAGAGAGCTTTAAGAGCGGAAAACTCTTTGAACTACAGCTTTCAAAGCCATTCCCAAAACGAAAAATCTGCATAATAACAGGAAATAAGACTCCGATATCACAAGCTGGTAAAAAACTTCTTGACACAATGATATAATTTTTAATTATATACTTCATAATAACTATATATTTTACTTATGAAAGCAATAGTGATATGATAATTAAGGCAGTTAATTATCATACTTTTCAGGAGGCTTATAAAATGGTTAAAGCAATTGTTGGAGCAAACTGGGGCGACGAAGGTAAAGGTAAAGTTACCGACCTTTTAGCTGGACAGTCAGATGTAGTAGTACGTTTTCAGGGTGGAGCAAACGCAGGACATACTATTATTAACGAATACGGAAAATTCGCACTTCATCTTCTTCCATCAGGTGTATTCCGTAAGAATGTAACAAATATCATCGCACAGGGTGTTGCATTTGATATAGATAAGTTTTTCAAGGAGCTTGACGGCATTACTTCAAGGGGAGTTCCAATGCCGAATCTTCTTGTTTCAGACAGAGCACAGGTTTTAATGCCATATCATATTCTTTTTGATGAGCTTGAAGAAAAAAGACTTGGTAAAAATAGCTTTGGTTCAACAAAATCAGGTATTGCACCATTTTATTCAGATAAATATTTAAAGATTGGTATTCAGGTTGGAGAGCTTTTTGATGATGTAATTTTGATGGAAAGGCTTGAAAAAGTCTGTGAAATAAAGAATAATTATATTAAAGCAATGTATCCTGACAGCGAACTTCTTGACTCAAAAGTTTTGTTTGATAAGCTTGTTGGCTATCGTCCAAAGCTTAAACCATTGGTTGCAAATGTAACAGTTTTTCTTCATAATGCAATCAAAGAAGGCAAGAATATTCTTCTTGAGGGACAGCTTGGATCATTAAAGGATACAGATAACGGTATCTACCCATTTGTTACATCCTCTTCACCTCTTGCTGGATTTGCTACAGTTGGTGCTGGTATTCCACCTCACCAGATCAAGCAGGTTGTAGTAGTAGCAAAAGCATATTCCTCAGCAGTTGGAGCAGGTGCTTTTGTCAGTGAAATTTTCGGTGATGAAGCTGAAGAACTCAGAAAACGCGGTGGTGATTGTGGTGAATACGGTGCAACAACAGGACGTCCAAGAAGAATGGGCTGGTTTGATGTAGTTGCTACAAAATACGGCTGTATGATGCAGGGCTGTACTGATGTTGTTCTTTCACTTCTTGACGTACTTGGTTACCTTGATAAAATTCCAGTATGCACAGGATATGAAATTGACGGTATCATAACAGATGAATTCCCAATCACACCTATTCTTAATAAAGCAAAGCCAGTCATAGAATATCTTGATGGTTGGAAGTGCGACATTAGTGGAATCAAGAACTATGAGGATCTTCCTGAAAACGCTAAGAAATACGTTGAATTCATTGAAGAGAGAATTGGTTATCCGGTAACATTCGTTTCTAACGGACCAAAACGTGATGATATTATTGAAAGAAAAAGCAATGTTAAAGTGTGGTAACAACTAATAATAATAAAGAAGGCATAAAGGTTATCCTTTATGCCTTTAATTTTTCTATTTCTTGTTGACAAAAATATGCAATGTTATAAAATAGAAGTATAACATAATAAAGGGGTTTTACAATGAAAATTATTATAAAAATCATTTGCTTTATTGCTATGATATGTATGTTACTATCTTTATCAGCCTGCGGGGATAAAAAATCAATTTCAGCTGATGAATTTATTAAGAAGATGAAGGATAATTCATACAAGACAAATGATATATCTGATCAATATAGTGATAATAGCGAAATAAAAAGTGTTGTTTTAGGCTTCAATGATGATTATCAGATTGAGTTCTATGAATATACAAGTAATAGTATGGCGTCAGCATCATTTGAAAAAAACAGAGAGATTTTTAAAGATGAGGAAGGTTCATCTGTTGTAAAGAATTCAGTTGAAATGGGTAACCATGGTTTTTATGAAAGTACAACGAATGGCAACTATTCCTGTGTTTCCTACATTGATAATACTATGTTATTTGTCAAATCATCAAAAGAAAATAAAAAGGAAATTAAGAGCATAATCAAAAAGCTAGGCTATAATATGTTGTAAATACTATTAAATGTCTGAAGGGTATATGGAATTTAACTTCCATATACCCTTTGCATTTCTGCTGACAGCTATAACACTGTCCCAGACATATTTATAAAATGGGGTTGGGGGGTGGGTGTTATTCATCTTGAAGAGCGTCATAACCCTCTTCGCCTGTACGGACC
>JAEWZG010000125.1 GCA_023395435.1 Bacillota bacterium | reverse complement strand
AGACTATTAACAAAGCAAACCTTAAGAAAACTGCTGAAAAAGGTGGCTGTGGCAAGTGCCAGGCATCATGTCAGTCAGCTTGTAAAACTTCTTGCACAGTTGCAAACCAGAAATGTGAAAAGGATGCATAATCCGATTAAATTAAAGGGGCAGTAAATGTCCCTTTACTTTTTTGTAAGTAATAATAAATAAATTCAGAGGTATTATAATGATACATAAGTATAAATTAAACGGGTTGAATATTGTTCTTGATGTAAACAGTGGTGGTGTTCATATCGTTGATGATCTTACATATGACCTTCTTGACAATATTTTTCCGCCATTTGAGGATAAATGTCCTCAAAAGGTAATAGATAAGCTTTCGCAATTTAATAAATTTGAGGATATTGAATCCTGCTACAATGAAATTGTTGAGCTTTATAATGACGGAATTCTTTTTTCTCCTGACGACTATGAAAAATATGCAAAGTATTCTATTGCTGCACCAGTAAAAGCAATGTGTCTGCATATTGCACATGACTGTAATTTGCGATGTGAGTATTGCTTTGCTTCAACTGGTGACTTCGGTAAAGGTAGAAAGCTAATGCCGCTTGAAGTGGGGAAGCAGGCAATTGATTTCCTTCTTGAAAATTCAGGCGATAGGCAGAATCTTGAGCTTGACTTCTTCGGTGGTGAACCATTGATGAATTTTAATGTTGTTAAGCAGATTGTTGAATACGCAAGAAGTAAAGAAAAGCAATATAACAAGAGATTTAGATTTACAATTACAACAAATGGTATGTTACTAGATGACAAGAAAATTGATTTTATTAATGAAGAAATGTCAAACGTTGTTCTTTCTATTGACGGAAGAAAAGAAGTTAATGATAGAGTAAGAAAGCGTGTTGATGGATCAGGAAGCTATGATAAGATTATTAAGAGTTTTAAGAAGCTTGTAGATAAAAGAGGGGATAAGGATTATTACGCTCGAGGTACATTCACAAAGTATAATCTTGACTTCTCAAATGATGTAATTCATCTGTATGAGCATGGTTTTGATCAGGTTTCTGTTGAGCCTGTAACTGGTGCTCCTGAAGATCCTTATGCAATTACTGAAAAAGAATTACCTGTTGTTTTTGCTGAATATGAAAAGCTTTCTAAAAATCTTATGGAAATTAACAAAGATAAATTCCGCTGTAATTTCTTCCATTTTATGCTTGATCTTGATCAGGGTCCTTGTGCTATCAAGAGATTAAGGGGATGTGGTTGCGGAAACGAATATGTGGCAGTAACACCGGATGGTGATATTTATCCTTGCCATCAGTTCGTTGGCAAGGAAGAATACAAAATGGGCAATCTTTCTGACGGAACATTCAATACAGATATTAAAAAGGAATTTGCTGATGCCCACATATATTCAAAGCCAGAATGTACAAAATGCTGGGCAAAGTTCTATTGTAGCGGCGGATGCAATGCAAACAATTATAATTATGAGAACGATATACATAAAGCTCATAAGTTATCATGTGAGCTTCAGAAAAAGCGCCTTGAATGTGCAATAATGATAAAAGCTATAAATGCTTTGAAAGACTAATAAAAAAACACCTTAAAGTTAATATCTTTAAGGTGTTGATTTTTTATTGATTTAATGTACCAAGGCTGAGTGACTTGAGGTAAGCGTTAATAAAACCGTCAAGGTCGCCATCCATTACTGCATTGACATTTCCAATCTCAAAGCTTGTTCTGTGGTCTTTTACGAGTGTATATGGCATAAATACATATGAACGTATCTGTGCGCCCCAAGCTATTTCCTTCTGAATACCTTTTATATCTTCAATCTTTTCAAGATGTTCTCTTTCTTTTATTTCAAGAAGTTTTGATTTGAGCATTTTCAATGCATAATCTTTGTTCTGGAATTGACTTCTCTGCGTCTGACACGAAACAACAATTCCAGTAGGAAGATGTGTAATTCTGACAGCAGAGTCAGTTTTGTTGATATGCTGTCCGCCAGCGCCACTTGCTCTGTAGGTATCAACCTGAAGATCTTCTGTTCGTATTTCAATTTCAGCATCATCATTAATTTCTGGCATAACTTCAACAGATGCAAAAGATGTATGTCTTCTTCCTGATGAATCAAAAGGAGAAATTCTTACTAGTCTGTGCACGCCTGCTTCGGACTTCATATATCCATAAGCATTTGTTCCTTCAATAAGAATTGAAGCACTTTTAATCCCTGCTTCATCACCATCAAGATAATTGAGTGTTTTGACTTTATAGTTATGGCTTTCTGCCCATCTTGTATACATTCTGAATAACATTTCTACCCAGTCCTGAGCCTCTGTTCCGCCGGCACCAGCATGGAAAGTAAGAATTGCATTGTTGCTGTCATATTCTCCTGTCAGAAGTGTGGATAGAGTTTGCACTTCAAGATCGTTTTTAAACTTCTTTATTTCGCTGAGAATATCCTGTTGTTCTTCCTCACCACTATTTTCCTCAATAGCGATTTCAATAAGTGTTATAATATCTTCAAGTTGTGAGGATAATTTATTATAACTGCTTACTTTTGATTCAAGACTTTTTATTTTTTGAAGGATTTTTTGTGAGTTGTCCATATCATTCCAGAAGTTAGGGTCAGAACTAATTTTCTGCAACTCGGAAATTTCCTTATTTGCATTATCAATATCAAGAACTTCTTTAAGTTCAATTATCTGAGGACGGAAGCCCTCCATCTCAACTTTAAGTTCATCAAATAATATCATAAAATTTTCTCCTTATCAGAAAACTGTTTTTATTATACATTATTTTATTAGTTTTGAAAAGAAATTTTTCTGCTTACTTTAAATTAAATATTAAATGTGTTATAATAATAAGAAATAATATTTTATTGGAGGAAATAATGTCTGAATATATTGGATCAAAATGTATAGTTTGTGATGATTATTTAAAAAAGGATGATGACATAGTTGTTTGCCCTGATTGCGGAACTCCATATCATAGAGAATGCTATTTAAAAGAAGGCAAATGTATTAACAATGTTCTTCATTCCAAGAATCAATCATGGAAATCCACATATAAAAAAGAAGAAAATATAGCAGAAACTATTAAATGTGCAGTATGCGGAGAAGAAAATCCAGAGAATGGTTTATTCTGCCTAAAATGTGGAAATCCAATTAATAAAATGAACTCCCAAGGTCAACAAACTCAACAGGGTGGATTTAATCCTTTCTTTACACAGGCTGTGAATATGGCTCAAGAAATGAATCCTGAAAATGTGTATAAACCTGATACTGAAATTGATGGAGTAACAGTAAAAGAGTATTCTAATTATTCTGGCTCTAATCCATTGTATTACTTAGCACAGTTTATAAGATTTGATAAACTTAAAAATAAGTTATCAGTAAACTTCAGTGCTTTACTGTTTCCAAGTCTTTATTTTTTCTACAGAAAAATGTATGCTCAAGGAATTATATATTATTTGATTTCTATGGTTATAAAAATCCCGCTTATTTACGGATTTTTGCAGGGCGGTTATTTTGATGGTACTTCCTTTCAAAATGCATTTTCCTCTGGACTGTCTTCCAATACACTTGAGTGGATGGTAACAGGTTCAAATCTTCTTAATACTTTTATGATGTTTTCAGCATCCTTGTTTGCAAACTATTTTTATTTTAAAAAAGCTAAAAAAGATATTATAAGAATTAAATCCATGGATAAATCTGATAATGAAAAGGTGGAATTGATTAAAGCAAAAGGCGGCGTTTCGCCAAGAAATGTTTTTATTGCAGCTGCTTTTCCTTTTGTTGCTTTAATAATACTATTGGTTATCGCAAAGTTTTTTTAAATGAGGAAATAATATGAAGATTAAAAAGGCTGTTATTCCTGCTGCAGGATTAGGAACAAGAGTGCTTCCTGCAACCAAATCAATGCCAAAAGAAATGTTACCAATTGTTGATAAACCAGCAATTCAATATATAGTTGAAGAAGCTGTAAACAGTGGGATTGAAGACATACTTATTATTGTTAGTCGTGGTAAAACTACAGTTGAGGATCATTTTGACCGTTCGCCAGAGCTAGAAAAAAGACTGCTTGAAACAAAAAAACCTGATGTATATAAAAATATAGTTAATATAACAAAAATGGCAAACATAGTATTTGTACGTCAACAGGAGCAGAATGGTTTAGGTCACGCAATACTCCAGGCAAAAAGTTTTGTAGGTGATGAACCCTTTGCAGTTCTGTATGGTGATGATGTAATAATTGGCGAGGATCCGGCTTGTGGACAGCTTTGCAGGGCTTATGAAGAATATGGGCTTGGTACTGTTGGTATGAAAAAGGTTTCAGAAGAAGCAATTTTAAAATACAGTTCCTTAAATACATCATTGATTAAGGATAATATTTTTTCAGTTACTGATATGATTGAAAAACCTAAAAAGAATGAAATTCTTTCACTTTATTCTATTCTTGGACGATGTGTGCTTCCAGCCGAGATTTTTTCGATCCTTGAAAATACTCCTGCAGGGGCAGGTAATGAAATACAGCTTACTGACGCCATGAAGGTTCTTGCAAAAACAAAAGGAATGCTTGGCGTTGATTTTACAGGAACTAGATATGATATGGGAAGTAAGCTAGGAATACTTCAGGCAACGGTAGAGGTTGCATTAAAGCATCCTGAAGTTAAAGATGAGTTTAGAAAATACTTGAAAAATATTGTAAAAACATTATAATTATTGTTGACAAGCTACATACATTCTGATATAATTTTAATGTTATCCTTGCTCACAATTATATTTGTGGGCGAAATCCAGAAGGAGGTGTTTTTACAATGGCAAAAATTAATGAAAGCTATGAGGCTGTTATGGTCTTTAACACAAAGCTTGGTGAAGAGGGTGTAAAAGCTCTTGTTGCAAAGTTTACAGAGTTAATCGAGAGTAACGGTACACTTGACCTCGTTAATGAATGGGGAAAAAGAAAGCTTGCTTATGCTATTGAGGACGAAACAGAGGGTTATTATGTGCTTTACAATTTTACTTCAAAGACTGATTTCCCTGCAGAGCTTGATCGTATTCTAAAGATTACAGATGGCGTACTTCGTTCACTTATCACAGTAAAGTAAGCAACGGGAAGGACGATTAATTATGCTTAACAGAGTTATTTTAATGGGTAGAATAACACAGGAATTGGATTTGAAATCAACACCAAGTGGTGTTTCAGTTCTGCAATTCTCAGTTGCTGTTGACAGAGGTTTTGTCAAACAGGGTGAGGAAAGACAAACTGATTTTATTACTTGTGTGGCATGGCGTCAACAAGCTGAATTTATCTCCAAGTATTTTGGAAAAGGTCGTATGATTGCTCTTGAAGGTAACCTTAGAACAAGAACATATGATGATAAAAATGGTACGAAGCATTACGTAACAGAAGTTTATGTTGATAGTGTTTCATTCACTGGCGAACCAAAGCAGGGTGGAAATTCAAATTCTAATTATTCATCTAACTATAATAATTCACCAGCTCAGAATTCAAATCAGCAAAATGCTACGGTCAGCATTGGTGATATAAGTGATTTTGAGGAAATTTTAAGCGATGATGGAGTTCCTTTTTAAAGATTAACTGACTGATTAAAATGTGTTAAAGGAGGATTATATAATGGCTATGGATAGAGAAAGACCTCAGAGAAACAATAAAAGAGCTCGTAAAAAGGTTTGTATGTTCTGCGTTGATAGAGCAGAAAAAATTGATTATAAAGATATTGCAAAGCTCAGAAAATGTTTATCAGAAAGATCAAAGATTTTGCCACGTCGTGTAACAGGTACATGTGCATATCATCAGAGAGAGTTGACAATTGCTATTAAGCGTGCTCGTCACCTTGCTTTGATTCCTTATGTAAGTGACTAATCAAAATTTTAAGCCTGAACAATGTTCGGGCTTTTTGATTTATATTGACAAGTGGGAAAATTAGTGGTATCATTATGTAAAGTGTTATCGGGCTGTGAGGATACTCTGAGCAGTTGGATTTCTATATTAGGATATTATGCCCTTTAACATTTTGTTAAAGGGCTTTTTGTTTTTGGGGGTGCTTATATTGAACAAGAGAATTGCGGTAGCAGGAATCATAATAGAAGATACTGAGGCTGTAGAACAGGTTAACAGCGTTCTTCATAAATATGGTTCAATTATTATTGGTAGATTGGGATTACCTTATCGTGAACGTGGGGTGTCAGTTATCTCAGTGATTATTGACGCTGATCCTGATGAAATTAGTGCATTGACTGGAGCAATAGGCAAAATTCCTGGCGTTTCTGTGAAATCAGCTATATCAAAAAAATAAGGAGAAAAGATAATGTATAATGTAAGATCTAAAAATGCTGAAGAATTTATTAATGATGAAGAAATTCAAGAGTCATTGAAATTTGCGGAAGAAAATAAAACAAACCGTGAATTAATTGAGAGTATTCTTGAACGTGCAAAGGATGCAAAGGGCATTACTCATAGAGAAGCTGCACTTCTTCTTGAATGTGATTTGGAAGACTTAAATAAAAAAATGTTTGATATTGCTTATGATATCAAACAAAGAATCTATGGAAACCGAATAGTTTTGTTTGCACCATTATATCTTTCTAATTATTGCATAAATGGATGTGTCTATTGCCCATATCATGCAAAAAACATGCATATTCAAAGAAAAAAGCTTACACAGGAAGAAATAAAGCAGGAGGTTATCGCTCTTCAGGATATGGGACATAAGCGTCTTGCTCTTGAAACTGGCGAAGACCCTATAAATAACCCTATTGAATATGTTCTTGAAAGTATTAAGACAATTTATAGCATTAAGCATAAGAATGGTGCTATAAGACGTGTTAATGTAAATATTGCTGCTACAACAATAGAGAATTACAGAAAGCTAAAAGAAGCTGGAATTGGCACATATATTCTGTTCCAGGAAACTTATAATAAGAAAGCTTATGAAGTTCTTCATCCAACAGGACCAAAGCACAACTATGACTATCATACAGAGGCAATGGATAGAGCTATGGAAGGCGGCATTGATGATGTAGGTATTGGTGTTCTCTTCGGACTCGACAGATACAAATATGAGCTTGTTGGCCTTATGATGCACGCTGAACATCTTGATACAGTTTATGGTGTCGGACCTCATACTATCAGTGTCCCTCGTGTTAGAGCGGCTGATGATATTGACGCAAGTGACTTTAAAAATGGTATTACAGATGATATCTTTGAAAAGATTGTTGCTATTATTAGAATTGCTGTACCATACACTGGTATGATAATTTCCACAAGAGAATCAAAGGCTGTTCGTGAAAAGGCTTTGAAGATTGGTATATCACAGATAAGTGGTGGTTCAAGAACAAGTGTCGGTGGTTATTGTGAAGAAGAAAGAGACAACACGACTTCACAGTTTGATGTTAATGACACAAGACCATTAGCAGAAGTAATGCAATGGCTTGTTGATATCGGATATATTCCTTCCTTCTGCACAGCTTGCTATAGACAGGGCAGAACAGGTGACAGATTTATGCCTCTCGCAAAATCTGGTCAGATTCATAATACTTGCCTTCCTAATGCATTGCTTACTTTATCTGAATATGCAATTGATTACGGCGATGATAAATTTAAGGAAAGTACAAACAAACTTATAAAAGCTGAACTTGAGCATATTGATAATCCTGTACGTAAGGAAAAGGCAAATGAATATCTTAAACTTATCCAAGAAGGTCAGCGTGATTTTAGATTTTAGTATTTAGGAGGAATCTCAATGGTATCAGAAATAAATCAGACACCAAAAGCCTTAAGATTGCACATTGGTGTTTTTGGTGGAACAAATGCAGGAAAATCTACGCTAATTAATGCTGTTTCAGGTCAGAATATTTCTATTACTTCACCTGTTGCTGGAACAACAACAGATCCAGTATTCAAACCAATGGAAATTATTCCGCTTGGTCCTGTTGTTTTTATTGATACAGCTGGACTTGATGATAGTTCAGAGCTTGGTGAAATCAGAATGGAGAAATCCCTTCAGCAGTTATCATCTTGTGATGCTATTATACTTGTGGTTTCTGCTAAGACTTCAAATATAAAAAAAGAACTTAAATACTATGATATTATAAAAGAAAAGAATATACCTGCTTTTGCTGTTATCAATACTTTTGGTAAGAATGTTAATAAAAATAGCTATAATGACATTGAGTTTGATAAGATTTTTATAGATTTAGAAAAGGATGAGATTACTCCAGTTAAAGAAAAGTTAATCAGTCTATTAAAGGATAAGGTGGAAGACCCTGTTTTGACTGGTGATTTAGTCAAGCCTGGCGATTTAGTAATATTAACTGCTCCTCAGGATATTCAGGCACCTAAGGGAAGATTAATTCTCCCTGAAGTTCAGGTAACACGTGATTTGCTAGATAATGGTTGTATGGTAATGACAGTTACATCACAGAATATAGAAAAAGCGTTCGAAAGTATAAAAATAAAGCCCGCTCTTGTAGTGACAGACTCACAGATTTTTAAGTTAGTCAACGATACAATACCAAAAGATATTCCGCTGACATCATTTTCATTGCTTATGGCAAAAATAAAAGCAGATATGGATTTACTTAAAAAAGGAGCAAGCACCATTGATATGTTGGAAGATAATGATAAGGTAGTAATTCTTGAAAGCTGCTCTCATCATCCGCTTGATGGCGATATTGCAAGAATTAAAATTCCAATGCTATTGAAAAAATATACTGGAAAGAATATTGATGTTAAAGTTATTTCAGGGCCAGTTTCTCCTGAAAATCTATCAGAATACAAACTTGCAATTCATTGTGGTGGTTGTATGCTTAATAGGAAAGCTATGCTTGAAAAGCAGAAGATGTTTGAAAATGCTGGGGTTCCAATGACGAACTTTGGTGTCGCTATTGCTTATATGAATAAAATGCTTGAAAGAGTATGCTACTAAATAAAAATCCACCGGCTTAGCCGGTGGTATTTCTTTTGTCGCCTATAAGGCTCCGTTACTGGCAGCCATTGCTATGGCATTACGGTCTGACACTTGCAAAAGCTTGTTACTTGCTACCCTTGAA
>JAEWZG010000102.1 GCA_023395435.1 Bacillota bacterium | reverse complement strand
GTGAAGAGAAGAGGAAGAATTATTATGGATGGGATTTCTTTGATAACGGAGAATCTATTGAAAGAGTCAAGGTAATTGAAAAAATGTCAAATGAAATGGGCATTTCAGGGAATCAACTTGTGCTTGCTTGGATTTTACAATTAAAACCTGAAATTGTTCCTATATTGGGGTTTAGCAGCATAGAGCAGTATAAAGAAAATATTGATGCTCTTGACATTAAGCTCACCGATGAGCAAATGAAAATTCTAAATAAAGGAAAACTACTCTAATAGTATTATAATGAAATATATTCTTTAATTTCTTGCTGTAGTAAAATTTGACATATTGCAAAAAGTATTGTAATATATAAGAACAAACATTCTATTATACTTGAAGGAGAATACATATGGATGAAAATTATCGTTTGTTTCTTGAATCTGTAGATGAAAATAACAGGGAATTTGTCAATCAGCTTAATGAAATATTTTTAGAGAATGGTTATAATTGTGTTATAAAAACAGCTAAGAATGGTTATGTGGCATCATATATTTCTAAAAAACCTAAGCGAACTATAGCTAATTTTGTTTTTAGAAAATCAGGGATGAAGATGAGAATTTACGCTACTCACGTCAGCGAATATCAGAGTTTTTTAGACAGCTTACCTGAAAATATGAAAAAGGATATAACTAAATCCTTAAATTGTAAGAGATTGATAGATCCAACAGATTGTAGTTCAAGATGCTCAATGGGTTATATTTTTGATATGGATGGCGAGCAATATAAGAAGTGTCGTTATATGGCTTTTATGCCAACGTTGAGTGAGGAAAATAATCCTTTTATAATGCAATTTATTAAAAATGAAATATCTTGTATAAACTAATTATGAAAATTAACCCCATAGAAATATTTCTATGGGGTTTAATTTGTTACTCAAAAAACATAACATTATATCAGCACTATAGTGGGGTGTAGGAAGCGAGTTTTATAGACAAAACTTTATAGAGGGCCATTAATATTATGAATATTCCATAAATGGTTCAATGGACCACTGCCTTTGCCTAAATCTAGCTGAGCCTTTAATGAACCAGAGATATATTCCTTGGCTTTCATTATGCTTATGTTTAACGGATATCCATTTGCAAGATTGCTCGCAATTGCAGAAGAAAGAGTACAGCCTGTTCCATGAGTATTTGGGTTGTCAATTCTTTCTGATTCAAACCAGTATAAGTTACCATTGTCAATAAGCAGATCATTAGCATTGTTTATGCTGTGTCCACCTTTAATCAAAACAGCACATTTAATCTTTTTGTTGATTATTTCTGCTGCTTGTATCATATCTTCCTTATTATTGATAGAAATCTCAGAAAGAACCTCAGCTTCAGGAATATTTGGAGTAATGATCGTGCCAAGTGGTAAAAGCTTTTTGACAAGAAAACCGATTGCTACATCGGACAAAAGCTTGCTCCCACTTGTTGAAACCATTACAGGGTCTATTACTATGTTTCCTGCTTTGTATTCAATAAGCTTTTTGGCAATAACCTCAATAATATACTTATTTGATACCATTCCTATCTTTATAGCATCAGGGCGTATATCAGTAAAAACGCAGTCAAGCTGTTTAGCAACAAATTCAGGTGATATATCATAAATTCCATAAACACCAGTTGTATTCTGTGCGGTGAGTGAGGTAATAACACTCATCGCATAGTTTTTATGTGCTGATATGGTCTTTATATCTGCCTGAATTCCAGCACCACCACTACAGTCAGAACCAGCTATAGTAAGAACCTTTTTCATTTCAATCTATTCCTTATTATTATTTATTATCTGTACTATTCTGTTTTTTAATGTATTTGCAGTAGCTTTTGGATCGCTTGCTTTCATTAAAGCTGAAACAACAGCAACACCATCAACAGGGCTGTTATCCAGCGCCCCTATATTATCAATATTCAGTCCGCCTATTGCCACAACAGGCACGCTTACTGCTTTGCATATTTCGTTAAGTGTTGTTACCTTAGTTAATTTTGTTATTACCTTTGTAGTAGTGGGGAAAATTGCCCCTGTTCCTATATAATCAGCACCGCTTTCTACCGCTTTTTTTGCATTTTCAACAGTTTTTGCAGTAGCACCCACTATTTTGTTTTTACCAAGTATTTTTCTAGCGTACTCAACAGGTATATCATCAGCACCAACGTGAACACCAGCAGCATCAACTGCAAGTGCAATGTCAATTCTGTCATCAATGATAAGTGGAATATTATAGCTGTCGGTAATTCTTTTTACCTTAAAGGCAAGGTCGAGATATTCTCGTCCGCCCTTGTTTTTTTCTCTTAGCTGTAAAAATGTAACTCCACCAGCGCATGCACTTTCAATAGTATCAAGAAAGCTTTCTTCCGTATGATAGGTGCTGTCGGTAACAAGATATAGTGATATGTCAAAGTTCATTTTTTACCTCTCTTACATTTATACGATTTAATAACTCGTCATCAGATAAAGTGCTTAAGGCATCCATCAAATGGACTCTGAAAGTACCTGTTCCTGATTCTGTATGAGCAATTTCACCAGCTATCCCAAGATACACTGTCGCTAAAAGAGCGCCGTTGAGGATTTCACCAGCTGAAATAAAAGCTGCTGTCAATGCATTTAGCATACAGCCTGTACCAGTTATCTGCGATAGCATTTTATCTCCGTTTGATACAGCAAAGCATCTGTGTTCAAAGGCAATAAGATCGGTTACTCCTGTGGCAATAATAACAGCCTGTGTCTTCTGCGAAAACTCTTTTAACAGCTTTACAGCTGAATGAATATTATTTTCGCACACCTCATCTGATAATAGAACATCTACACCGTTGCCTGATAATTGTCTGTTGCACATAGCTTTTAATTCTGTCATATTTCCCTTTATTACAGAAGGCTTGCACTTGCTTATAAAACGGGTAACAAAATCATTTCTGAGGCTACTGCACGCTACTCCTACAAGGTCGATTACACAAGGAATATTATTATCATAAGCTGTTTTTCCTGATATCATAATCGATTCAAGCCTTGCATCTGTTATATTTCCGAGATTGACAGCAAGTGCTTTTGCTGATTTTGTAATCTGTGAAACCTCTTTCGGATGTTCAGCCATTATTGGCTTTCCACCCACAGCAAGAATTGAATTAGCACAGTCATTAATTGAAATAGTATTTGTTATACAGTGTATAAGAGGCTTTGTATTTTTAACAGTTTCTCTTATTTTTATCAGTTGGTTTGTCATAAACATTTGCCCCCAAGCTTTTTTGTAATTTACCGAGAACGTTACTTGCGCTAAGTGCCTTCAGGAATATGTATGCGATGGTTCCTCCTATAATTGTTGCGCCTATAAACATCGGAGTATAGAAAAACCAGGTGAGCCCCGACCTTACCATAAGATATGCCATTACAGGATAAGAGACGATAGAGCCTATTAAGCCTGTTCCGATGATTTCACCGATAACAGCACAGATGATTTTTCCTTTTGAAGTACGATATAAAACGCCGGAAAGAAATGCACCGAAGACTGCACCAGTTAAAGCAAGAGGCGGAATCCCCAAAAACATCATTCTGATTATTCCTATCAGTACAGCAGATAATAGGGCATACCAAGGTCCGAGAAAAACAGCGCACACAACATTAACAAGATGCTGCATTGGGCACATTCCCTCTACTCTGAGTATCGGGGAGATAACAACTCCTATAGCAACAAACATTGCAAGCAGAACCATTTTTAATAGTGATGATTTTTTTGATAACATATAAGCAACCTCTCTTTGTTTCTTTTTACCGAGGTATATAGATAATAGCGACACTACACCCCCATAAAAAGCATAGATATTTTTATGGCGGTCGAAGCTCAATTGCTTCCTCTCAATCCGAATACGGACTCCCATCGCTATATTAACCTTATACACAATATTCAGGGCGCTCCCCCTCAATATCTTTTAATTGTATAAGAGATTGTTTTTAAAAACAGTTAATCCATTATGTCAACATCTTCACCACGAAGAATCTTATTTATATTTCTTACTGCGCACATTTTTCCGCACATAGTGCAGGTATCTTCTCTTTCGGGAGTTGACTCTGCACGGTATTTTCTTGCCTTATCAGAGTCTATAGCAAGCTCAAATTGCTTTTCCCAATCAAGATTTCTTCTTGCATCACTCATTTGATAATCCCAGTATGAAGCCCCCTTTACACCCTTTGCTATATCAGCAGCGTGTGCGGCAATTTTTGAAGCAATAATGCCTTCCTTTACATCCTCGACTGTCGGCAGTCTCAGGTGCTCAGCAGGTGTAACATAGCAAAGGAATGACGCACCATATGTAGCGGCAATAGCACCGCCTATTGCTGATGTTATATGATCATAGCCAGGGGCAATATCAGTAACAAGAGGACCAAGAACATAGAATGGTGCACCTTTACATATTGTCTGCTGTATTTCCATATTAGCCTGTATTTGATTAAGTGGCATATGCCCAGGGCCTTCAATAATTACCTGAACATTCTTTTCCCACGCACGTTGAGTAAGTTCACCTAATGTAACAAGCTCTTCAATCTGTGAAATGTCGCCTGCATCTGCTATACTTCCAGGACGGCAGGCATCACCGAGGCTGAGTGTGACATCGTACTTCTGGCAGATTTCAAGAATTTCGTCATAGTTTTCATAAAAAGGATTTTCGTTACCTGTGAGCTCCATCCATGCAAATATAATTGAACCACCACGGGAAACTATATTTGTATGCCTTTTTGCTTTTTTGAATTTTTCTGCGGTGTTTTTGTTTATACCACAATGAATTGTCATAAAATCAACGCCATCCTCAGCATGCATTCTGACAATATCAATCCATTCCTTTGCAGTAATTTTTTTAAGAGCTTTGTTATAATATACAACAGCATCATAAATAGGTACAGTTCCAATACAGGCAGAACATTCCGATGTAAGTTTTCTCCTGAACTTTTGTGTATCACCGAATGAGCTTAAATCCATTATAGCCTCAGCACCCATATCAACAGCAGCCTTTACTTTCTCCATTTCAACATTAAGGTCTAGGCAGTCTTTTGAAGTCCCGAGATTGACATTGATTTTTGTCCTGAGTCTGCTACCTATTCCATATGGAGTAAGGCACTTGTGATTTTTGTTTGAAGGAACGGCTACCTGTCCCTTTGCAACAAGTTCCATAAGCTTGTTAACAGAAATATTCTCGTGTTTTGCTACTGCTCTGATTTCTTGTGTGGCAATACCTTTTCTTGCAGCGTCCATTTGCGTAGTGTACATATTATCTTCCTTTCAAAATAAAAAACGTTGCCTCTTTGCAATGCAAAAAGGCAACGTTATATTATCATATATATTACGTCCCTACGTTGGCATTATCCAAATCAGGTTGAAGGTCAAAGATACACATCTTTATCTCAGCCGGTTTTCCAGCTCCCTTGTAATTATTAAGTTATTATATTCCTATATTATCACAAATTGATTTTTAATGCAATAAGCACCTGTAATAATATTATTAATTGTTATTTAAATAAACTATATTTATTCTTAGAAATTATTGAGGCATAAAACATCTGTTTTTTTAGATTATTGCTATTTTATATTTATATTTGAGTAAAAAATAAATGATTTTGGTGATAAAGTCACAGAACATTAATAAGAATTCATGTAAAATAATAATATAATTTTTATGAGGTGAACTATGCGTAATAATAAGTTTTTATTTCTAATTACTATTTCTTATTTTATTCTTGGCATAATTAATATTCATTTTGCTTTGGTGGGATTTGTGTGTATGACAATTCCTATAGTTCTTTTAATAAAAGATAAGAAAAAAACGTGGTGTCAGGGTTATTGTCCAAGAGCATGTCTGTATACTCATACAGGAAAAACAACTAATAAATTTTCATTAAAAACCCCACAGTTTTTTATTATAGGTCAGATGAAATGGATAATGCTTTCATATTTTGTGCTAAGTTTATTATTAATCATAATTACAACAATAAAAGTTGTAAATGGTAAACATCCTGCGGATTTTCTGAAATTTCTATTAATATTTCCTATTAAAGGTATGCCACAGTTATTTAATATAACATCCCCCGCATGGTTATTACATCTTTCATACAGATTTTATTCAATGATGATGACAACAACTATAATCGGTTTTGTTCTCTCTTTAGTATATAAGTCACGTACGTGGTGCACAATTTGTCCAATTGCAACAGTTTCATCTGTATATCTAAAAAGAAGCAAAAAGAAAGTTAAATAAAATTTAAAGAGATTATTTAATATCATTCACATATGAAGAACCACCCGCTAAGCGGGTGGTTCTTTGTTATCAAAATATTGATTCAATAATTTTATCAGATAAATCTGTTGAGTATCTCCAATTTCTTATATTACCTTCAGTGATGAAATATTCAAGTTCTTTGTTAGGGTATTTTGCGTCAAAAACGTCGACAATTATAAGCTTTACCTTCATCTTTTCAGGTATTAGTGCTTTTATATATACACTTGCATTCTGACCTATGTAAACGTTGCTTCTCGGTTCTGCAAGACCAGCAAGATTAGGTGCAAGTTCAATAAAAATGCCATACTCTTCGACAGAACGAACAATACCGCTGACTGTTTCACCAACATTGAACTTTTCAGCATTTTCTTCCCACGTGCCAAGTAATTCCTTATGAGAGAGGCATATTCTACCGTTTTCAATTGATTTAATAATAACAAATATGTTCTGACCAGTTGA
Source organism: Bacillota bacterium (assembly GCA_023395435.1). GTDB lineage: Bacteria > Bacillota > Clostridia > Oscillospirales > Ruminococcaceae > SZUA-444. The sequence goes on along the minus strand of JAEWZG010000102.1, from coordinate 18,994 downwards.
AAACCTGTCAGAAGGGTGAGATATTCTTGAAATAGATATTGCATCAATAGGAATGAGAGATGGAATTCCACAAGCGATATCAACAAAACAGCCGAATTGTTCAAGATGAGTTACTTTTGCTGGAATAATGTCACCGGCATCAAGAGTTTCTATATACTCTCGCATACATTCAAGCTGAACAGATTTTCTTGAAAGTATTGCTATTGGCTCACCATTTTCATCTGTGGTAATATTAAGAACCTTAAAGCATACGGGCTTATTGACCTTTGAAATTAACGCGATATCTCGAGTACTGCCATCTTCAATGCCGATTGCACCTTCAATTCTCGGAATAATTCCTTTTATGCACGGTAGATCAACAATAAGATTATGATCGCCATCACATATTTTTGCACGTGCTTCAAGAATTTGTCCATGAAGCATTGCTTCCTGTAATGCAAAAACTGACTTAATTGCATTCTTGTTTTCAATGGTATTAATCAGATGTCCTTCGGGTAAATAATTTGTCATTTTGTACCTCCCACGTTTTATGCTCAGCATAAGATTTTCTTTAAATATTATGCAGGGAGTACAAACATTATGATATTAAGATTAATTTTTTTCTATATTGATTCCGCCATAAGAAGTAAGAAGATTTGATACTAATGATAAATCCTTTTCATCACATGATAATTTTAATGTTATATTATTTCCTTTGTCTGTATAATTAAAATCTGAATTGTTTGAATTATCATTTACATTTGTCCCGAAAAGTCCAAAAGCTAAAGGAGGATAGTTACTTGAAATATTGTTGGTTACAAGTCCTGTAAAACCGTAATTACTATCAGTTTTAACTCTAGTATTACTGTTTTTGTTTTGATTTATGATATCTACTGTTTTAATATTCCTTATCTGGTTTTTAATATTAATTGAAGCTAATTCGGCTTCATCTGAAGAGTAAAAATCTGCACTGATTGAACGAAACATAAAAAATCTCCCTATATTGAATTATTTAATAGTAGTATTTATATAAAAAAAATATTTATGCACTAAAATAATTGCCATAAATAATATAATTGTGATATAATAATACAGTATTTGATTTGAAAGGTACTATTGCTATGGATGTTCGTCGTGGCGATGTTTTAATAATGAAAAAGTCACATCCTTGTGGCTCAAATAACATGCTGGTATTACGCTCGGGAATGGATTTTAAATTGCGCTGTATGCAGTGTAATCGTGAATTCATGGTGCCACGAGTTAAAATTGAAAAAAATATTAAATCAATTATTAGAGAAAAATCTGAGCCATAGCTTAAATTTACTATGTTAAACTATTTAATTTTAGGAGAATGATAAATGTTTGAAAAAATAAAATTACTTGAAGAAAGATATGAAGAAATAAGCGAAAAACTTATGGACCCTGATATTATTAATGATAATGAACAATATAAAAACTTAATGAAGGAGTACAAGAATTTGACTCCTATTGTTGAAAAGTTCAGAGAATATAAGGCAGCCAAAGATTCTTTTGATGAAGCTAAAGAACTTTTAGACAACGGCGGAATGGACAAGGACTTTAAAGAAATGGTTCAGATGGAATATGAAGAAAATAAAGAAAAAATGGATAATACTTTTGAAGAACTAAAAATACTTCTTCTTCCTAAAGACCCTAATGACGACAGAAACGTTATTATTGAAATCAGAGGCGGTGCAGGAGGAGAAGAAGCATCACTGTTTGCAAATAGTCTTTATAGAATGTATACAATGTATGCTGAAGCAAAGGGTTGGAAGATTGAAGTTTTAAATGCCAACGAAACAGAGCTTGGTGGATTTAAGGAAATCTCATTTAGCATTGATGGCGATGGAGCATATTCACGTTTTAAGTATGAAAGTGGTGTTCACAGAGTTCAGCGCGTTCCTGAAACTGAATCACAGGGAAGAGTTCATACCTCAACAGTAACAGTTGCTGTACTTCCAGAGGCTTACGATGTTGACGTTGAAATAAATCCAACTGATTTGAAAATTGACGTTTTCAGAGCGAGTGGAGCAGGCGGACAGCATATTAATAAAACTGAATCAGCGGTAAGAATAACATATCTTCCGACAAACCTTGTCGTTGAATGTCAGGATGAACGTAGTCAGTTCAAAAACAAGGATAAGGCAATGAAAGTTCTTCGTTCAAGAATTCTAGAGGATATGCAGAAAAAGCAAGACGATAAAATAGCTTCAGAAAGACGTTCTCAGGTAGGAACAGGTGACCGTTCTGAAAGAATTAGGACATATAATTACCCAGAGGGACGTTTAAGTGATCACAGAATCGGACTAACAATATACAGGCTTGAATATATCCTTAACGGAAATCTTGATGAAGTATTTGATGCACTTGCAACTGCAGATCAAGCAGCAAAATTATCAATGCAGGAAGAGTAATTGTCAAATGATAACAAAACTTTTAGATGACAGCGAAGAAAGTATACAGTACTGTGCGGATTTAATTAAAAAGGGTGAAGTTGTTGGGATGCCGACGGAAACTGTCTATGGACTTGCAGGTGACGCACTTAACCCAGCAGCAATCAAAAAAATATTTAAAGCAAAGGGTCGTCCTCAGGACAACCCTTTGATAGTTCATATTTCTGATTTAATAATGCTTGACGAGCTTGTATATGATATCCCTGTCATTGCATATAATTTAGCAGATAAATACTGGCCAGGTCCTTTGACAATGGTATTTAAAAAGAAGAATATAATACCAAGAGAAACAAGCGGTGGGCTTGATACAGTTGGTATTCGTATGCCATCACATAAAACTGCAAGGGACTTAATTAGAGTCAGTGGAAGACCTATCGCTGCACCGTCAGCAAATATTTCAGGTGCTCCAAGTCCAACAACAGCTCAGCATGTTTTCAAAGATATGAATGGAAAAATACCTGCAATACTTGATGGTGGTGCCTGTGAAGTCGGTCTTGAATCAACAGTTATTTCTTTTGAAAATGGTGGAGTAAGATTATTAAGACCAGGCTTTATTTCTGTTGACAATTTAAGAACAGTGACTCCTGTTTTTGTTGATAAGGGTGTTACGCAAAAACTTGATGAAAATACAATGGTTATGTCACCTGGTATGAAATATAAGCATTACTCGCCAAAAGCAGATGTATTTATCATTGATAGTGATTTGAATAATTATATAAAATACATTGACAACAATTATAGCGAAGGCACATTCTGTGTTGTTTTTGACAGCGAAAAGCATATGATTAAGTATCCTTGTTTGACATATGGTGATACAAGTGTAGAAAATGCTAAGCTGTTATTCGACATACTCCGAGAGGTTGATGATATGGGAGCAAAGCGTGTGTTTTTTAGATGCCCAGATAGGAACGGAGTAGGACTTGCGGTTTATAATAGATTATTGCGTGCAGCAGGATTTGAGGTAATTAAAATATGAACAGCTTAAGTGGTGTGACTGTTATTGGTCTCACAGGTCAAAGTGGTGCTGGCAAAACAACAGTATGTGATGTGTTTGAAAGAGAAGGTTTTGCAGTAATAAATGCTGACAAAATAGCAAGGGAAGTAACAAAAAAAGGTTCACCTTGCTTGAAAAATATCTTTGATGTTTTCCCTGAATGTATAAATAATGAAACTGAAGAACTTGACCGACAAAAAATGGCAAGGATTGTTTTTAATGATAATGAATTACTCAAGGTATTCAATTCTATTATGTATCCGTACATAACAACTAAAATACTTGCAGAAATCAGAAAGCTTGGTTCAGAGGGGAAAAAGCTTATTCTACTTGATGCTCCGACACTTTTTGAAAGCAGAGCTGATGATTTCTGTAATTATATTGTTTGTGTGATATCTGATGAAAACTTAAGAATGAAAAGAATAATAGAAAGGGACAATATTTCTGTAGATAATATTAGAAGCAGATTTCAATCACAGCATACTGATGATTTCTATATTTCAAGGTCTGACAGTGTTATATATAATAATTCTAACCTTGAAGATTTTATAAATTCAGCAGAATCAACTGCGCAGAAAATTAAGGAGATGTTCAATGCATAAAACAAAAAGACTATTAATAATATCTGTACTTATAATTATAATTGTTGTATTGCTGGGATTATTGATTATCCCTAAGTACGAAAGAGAATTTGTTTATAAGACAGAATACAAAGAAATAGTTGAAAAATATGCAAAAGAATATAAAATCGATAAATATCTTATTTATGCTGTAATGAAAACCGAAAGCAATTTTGATGAGAAAGCTACTTCAAATGTCGGTGCACGTGGATTAATGCAAATAATGCCTGACGCATACGATTGGGTTAAGTATAGACTTAAGGATAAAAGAGAAATTACATACGATGACATGTATAAGGCGGAATATAATATAGAATACTGTTCTTATATGTTAAAATTTTTGTTGGATAAATATTCTGACAAAAGTCTTGCTATAGCTGCTTATCACGGTGGTATGACACAGGTTGATAAATGGATTTCCGATGGAAAGATAAAAAATAATGGAAAATCCGTTAAGGTATTTCCTTCAAAAACAACAGGACATTATGTAAAAAAAGTAACGAAGGCATATGAATCGTATAAAAACCTTTATGACAATAAATAATAATTGCAGGAGGATAATGAAATGGAAAATGATAAAAAATCAGCTGCAAAGAAGTTGCAGGAAAAATTGACATCCCAGCGTAAAAATGCTGTCCTAATAATGGATGATGAACAGATATCAAAAGTGGACAAGTTTTGTGAAGGATATAAGGTTTTCCTTGATAAGGGAAAGACAGAGCGTGAGGCTGTATGTGAATCAATAAAACTTGCTGAGGAAAATGGTTTTGAAAAATATGATGCTTTAAAAAAATATCAGTCTGGTGATAAATTCTATTATATAAACAGAAACAAGTGTATTATTCTTACGATTATTGGAACTGAGCCAATAGAAAAAGGAATTAAAATTGCTGCTGCTCATATAGATTCACCAAGACTTGACTTAAAGCAGAATCCACTCTATGAAGATAATGAACTTGGCTTATTCAAGACACATTACTATGGGGGAATCAAAAAATATCAATGGACAGCTATTCCTATGTCTTTGCATGGCGTTGTATTTAACAAAGATGGAGATAAAGTTGAAATTACTATAGGCGAGGATGATAAAGACCCTGTATTCTGTGTAACAGATTTGTTACCGCATCTTGCTACAGAACAGATGAAGAGAACACTTAATGAAGCAATAAAAGGTGAAGAATTGAATCTTCTTATCGGTTCACGTCCATTTAAAGATGATGAAATCAGTGAAAAGGTTAAGCTCAATATTCTGAATATTCTTTATGAAAAATATAATATAACAGAAGATGATTTTATTTCTGCAGAACTTGAAATTGTTCCAAACTATAAAGCAAGAGATGTCGGTTTTGATAGAAGTATGGTTGGCGCATATGGTCAGGATGATCGAGTATGTGCATATACAGCTTTAAAAGCTATCCTTAAATGTAAGAATCCAACAAAAACGGTTATGACTGTATTGAGTGATAAAGAAGAAACAGGCAGTGATGGCAATACAGGACTTCAGAGTGCATATATGAAATACTTTATTGCTGATATTGCCAAAATGTTTGGAGTAGAAGTAAGAACAGTTCTTTCAAATTCTGAATGTATGTCAGCAGATGTTAATGCAGCATTTGATCCAACTTTCCCTGAGGTTACTGAAAAGAGAAACGCTGCAAAACTTAATTACGGTGTTTGTGTGACAAAATATACTGGTGCACGTGGAAAATCAGGTACATCTGATGCTAATGCTGAATATGTTTCAAGAATAAGACAGCTTCTTGATAAAAACAATGTAATTTGGCAGACAGGTGAACTTGGTAAGGTTGATGCAGGCGGTGGCGGTACAGTTGCTGCTTATATTGCAAACCTTAATGTTGACGTAATCGATGTCGGCGTTCCAGTTCTTTCAATGCACGCTCCATTCGAAGTTACTTCAAAAATTGACGTATATATGGCTTATAAAGCATTTTCAGTTTTCTTTAGTGAAAAATAAATTTAATGTACAAACATTATGCCTGTCCCTTGCGAAAGCGAGGGACTTTTTTTGTGCATTGATACAAAAGTTTTTTTGTTACTTTGCGCTGTCTGAAATCGACAATTTTAATGGCGTTATAGATATATAATTTAAATACAAGCTTGGGAAACGGAGAGAACATGACATACATATATCTTGATGTTCTTGTGGTTACAAATATTTATGTTAACTATTTTTTATTAAAGAGTACTGCGAGAATTACTCATACGGCACTTTCTCTGAGAAGATGTATACTTGCTTCTGTACTAGGCACAGTTACAGCTATGACTATACTTCTTCCTCAGTTGAATGTACTGATTTTGGGAGTGATTAAGCTTGTCGGAGCGTTGTTTATTATAAAAATTGCTTTTAAAAAAATTACTATAAAAAGATTATTTAAGCTGACGGCAGTATTTTTTGCAATGAGTTTCATTTTTGCAGGTGTTATGATTTTAATTACTCAGCTGACAAAAGTTAGTTCTATAATAGTTAATAATTATACTGTTTATTTCAATATTTCATTATTGACCCTTGCTATATCAACAATAATCGCATATACAGCAGTTTGTATTGTAACATATATTTTTGATAAAAACTGTAATCTTAATCACAGCTATAAGGTGAAAGTCAGACTTTTTGGTGAAGATTATATTATGGATGCTGTATGTGATACAGGAAATTCATTAATGGATTCATTTACAGGAAAGCCGATTATTATCTGTAATTCGATTGATATTGCAAATCTTGCTAATTTAAGATCTGATAAAACATATGACTCAGAAGAATATCTTGAACATTTTAAGAATTTCAAAGGATTACGTCTTCTGCCGTATTCAACTATTGGAAATCAGGGAATTATACCAGCATTTACGGCTGATAATATTGTTATAATTAATGAAAAAAACCAAGTAAAGCCTGTTGATGCTTACATCGGACTATGCCTAAGTAATAGTTCTTACAAAGCAATTTTCAATCCAAGATTATTAATATAGACGAGGGTGATAATATGAAAGGTGTAGTGTTAAAGTTTAAAAACAGAACGGAACTAATATTTCTATGGATAAGAAAAAAATTAGGATCTGATTGTGTTGACTATATAAACGGAGCAGAAACCCTTCCACCCCCATTAACAAAGTATGAGGAAGAAGAAGTATTCAAGCTTTTGATGACCGATGAAAAGTCAGGAAGGGAACAGCTTATAGTTCATAATCTGAGGCTTGTTGTTTATATTGCAAAAAAATTTGAATCAACTGGAGTTGGAATTGAAGATTTAATTTCAATAGGAACAATAGGGCTAATTAAAGCTGTTAAAACATTCTGCCCTGATAAGAATATCAAACTAGCAACATACGCTTCGCGTTGTATTGAAAATGAAATACTTATGTTTTTAAGAAAATCTTCACAGTACAGAAATGAAATATCTATTGATGAGCCATTAAATATTGATTGGGATGGCAACGAGCTTTTGCTTTCCGATATTTTAGGAACGGATGAAGATATAGTTAACAGACATATTGAAAATGAAGTTGAAAAAGACTTACTGATAAATGCAATTAATGACCTTAATCCAAGAGAAAAACAGATTATGGAAATGCGCTTTGGACTTGTTACAGGCAAGGAACTTACACAAAAGGAAGTAGCAGATTTAATTGGCATATCTCAATCCTACATTTCAAGGCTTGAAAAAAGAATTATAAGAAGCCTTAAAAGTAATCTTAATACATTATAGGTTATATAAATAATATATAATACAAAAAGCATCAAAGACAACAACTTTGATGCTTTTTATATTGCTCAAGTAATTATTTACATAGTCAGTACACAAAAATCAGCTCTTGTGAGGAGATAATAATTCTTTTTATGTGAAAACATGCAGTCTTGTAATCAAAATAAGACATTCAGAATTATAATATTCATTTCTATATTAATAAAAAAATTATAATATTTAAGATAATATGTGACAAAATGCATAAAATTCTAGATAAAGCTTGAAAGGGTTCTGTTAATTTATTATAATAATATTATAAATAGGTAAAAAATCAAACTTTAGGAGGGCAAAATGCGCACAATCGACGAAAATGCAATAAATGCAAAGAAAAGTGACGCTGACCTTGAGAAGTTCGTTAAGCAGAATGAGGGCTTTATTATAAAAACTGCTTCTAATGTAGTCGGACGCTTTATAACAAAAAGTTGTGAGCAATGGTCAATTGCACTTTCGGCTTTTTGTGAGGCGGTTGAGGATTATTCTGCTAAAAACGGTAGTTTTCTCAGTTTTGCGGAGCTTGTGATAAAAAGACGGTTGATTGATTTTGCGAGAACCCAGTCAAGGTATAAGAACGAGGTCTCTATCGATCCATATAATTTTGAGTGCGAACCGGGCGATGATTACGAGGACAGACAGATCAGCTACACCGAGGTGGCAAGGTTTTCCTATACACCAAATAACGACATCAGATTTGAAATTGAGGCAGTATCGGAGATTTTATTAAGCTATGGAATTTCATTTTCTGATCTTGTTAGTGTATCCCCAAAGGCAGAAAAAACAAGACGGTGTTGTGCACGGATAATTGCTACTTTAGTTAATAATCCGGAGCTCATTAAAGAAATGCGAGAAAAAAAAACACTTCCAATAAAAAAAATAAAAAATTTTTCTGGAATACCCCAAAAAATTATTGAACGCCATCGAAAATATATAATAGCAGGAACAGAGATAATTTCCGGAGATTATCCTTATCTTGCAGAATACATTAAGTTTGTAAGAGAGGAGCTGAAACAGTCATGAAAGCAGTTGTTGTTGAAGTAAAAAATGGCCATGTTGTAGCTCTCTCTGAAAATGGGGTATTCAAAACGGTGAAAAACCGAAATTACGTTGTGGGAGAGGTGTTAATTATGAAGGAAAATAATTCGAAAAAAATATCAAAGAAATTTATTATAACTATGGCAAGCGCAATTGCTATTATAGTTCTTGGTTCTGTAGGAGCTTATGCTTACTATACACCTGTGAGTTATGTTAGCCTTGACGTAAATCCGTCTGTTGAGTATTCGGTCAACAGGTTTGACAGAGTTCTCAAAGCAAAGGGAGTAAATGAGGATGGAAAACAACTAATTGAAGATCTAAATTTAAATGGAAAAAGCATAGACGAAGCAATATCTCAAACTGTTGACACTATCATTGACAACGGTTATATCACTGATGATGGCACAGGTGAAATAGTAATTGCTGCTAGTAATGATGACCCAGAAAAAAGTGAGGAGCTTGCTTCTGAGTTAAAAGATACCGCTGCTGAGGAAATTGCAGAGCAAGGTAAAACTGCTAATATCGAGGCAATTGCTGTCGGTAAGCAACGTGTTGACGAAGCGAAAGCACTTGGTGTTACACCTGGAAAGCTTAATCTTGTTGAAAAACTGAAGAAAAGTAGCACAACACCTGATGAAATTGACATTCAAGAATGGCTTAATAAGCCTGTGAAGGAAATTCAGACAGCTATTAAGAATAATAATTCCGAACAAAAAGAACAAGAAAAGAACAAGGAAACAGAGAAAGAAAAAAATCAGGGAACTACTCAAAATAAAGATAAGAACACAAACAGTAATTCTGAAGAAAATGCTAATAATAATCAAAGCAAGAATAATGAAAAATCTAACACAACAAAAAAACAGGGCAAAAGCTCAGAAAATATTACAACTGACACACCTGCCGTAACTACAGGTGACGCAAGTACAACTACAAGTTCAGGTCAGTCAGATACCAACCCATCTGTAACCACAGGTGGTGCAGGTCAGCAACGCAAAAATCAGTAGCAATACAAGGTCGTAATTTATTATGTAATATTCTGTTTCTTAAAAGAGTAAGAGTTTGTAAAATTTTAATTATTATAATACATATATTAAAATTCAAATAGCTTAACACGTTGTCATCGTTTAATTGCGATGACAACGTGTTTCATTATATGAATTTTATAAACATACATTTTTCTAAATTGACATTAAAAAGTATCATTAAAAATGTTTCTATATTTCAGTTTATCCTATATGGCAAAAAGATAATCTTGATTTTTTAATCGACTTTTTTGTATAGAGTAGATTATTTTTAACTTAAAGAAAACAAAAATAAATATGAAAGCATTCTTTACCATAATTTACTGCTCGTGAAAAATGCATATTAAAAATGCTCTTGACAATAATCTTATTACTGGCTTGCATAATTATATAAGTCGGAATAGTTGTTTTCAGGAGCATTAATCTATGCATTACAACAAAGTAGAAATTAGTGGTGTAAACACATCGAAATTAACAGTTTTAAAAGAATCAGAAAAAATGGCTCTGTTAAAAAGAATAAAAGAAGGGGATAAGGAAGCACGAACTTTATTAATAAATGGTAATTTAAGATTAGTCCTTAGTGTTTTGCAGAAGTTTATCAGCCGAGGGGAAAATCCTGATGATTTGTTTCAGGTCGGTTGCATTGGATTAATGAAGGCGATAGATAATTTTGATGTCAGTCAGAATGTAAGATTTTCCACATATGCCGTACCAATGATTAGCGGTGAACTTCGAAGATATTTAAGAGATAACAATCCTATTAGGGTAAGCAGATCTTTACGCGATCTTGCATATAAAGCTATGCAGGCAAAAGAAAAGCTTATGAAGGAAAATCAGAAGGAGCCAACAGTTGAACAGATAGCAAAAGAAATTGATGCCAACAGATCTGATGTAGTGCTTGCTCTTGAGTCTATAAGTGATCCGATATCCTTATATGAACCGGTTTATTCAGATTCTGGTGATACTCTATATGTTCTTGATCAGGTTGGAGATAAATCGGACGACGAAAGCTGGTTAGATGAGATATCATTGAAAGAAGCGATTAACCTTCTTTTGCCAAGAGAAAAAAAGATACTGTTTCTTCGTTTCTTTAAAGGGAAAACTCAGGTTGAGGTCGCAAATAGTATAGGAATTTCACAGGCACAGGTTTCAAGATTGGAAAAATGCGCATTGGATCGAATTAAGCGCCAGATATAAAAGCCAAGGTCTTTACAAAGTAAAGACCTTATTTTTTGGACAAACTATAATATTTGTTTAAGAAAATGAATATTAATTACCAATAATTATTTAAATTAAATTATATGCTTTATGTTGTATTTTGTTGTAAAAAGTGTTAAAATGAACAAAAGCAGTGAATGCGAAAAGAGGTTATATATGAAAAAAGTCACAGTATTGTTGATATTAATATTTGCTGTTTCAGTGTTTTCAGCGTGTTCGAAGGTTGAGAAGTCAAATATCGATTACAGTATTGGAGATCCATTGGAGACCAGTAATACTATTCAATCTGAATCCCCACCTCCTGATCCGACTGTTACGACATCGGATACATCGTCGAGTTCAAAAACCGATACTTCAAAAACGACGACAAATTCAAATACCTCAAATTCGACTATAAATAAACCATCTAAAACTACAAAATCTGAAACTACAACAAAACCAGGAACAACAACTAAACCAGGTACAACAACAGGTGGAACAACTGTTACCACCCCTCCTGTGAGTTCCTCAAGGTATAATCCAATTAATTACAGTATTCAGAAAGGCGTCTGGATAACTTACATAGAAAATATAATTGTTTCGTCAGGGAAAACTGAAGCTCAATACAGAAATATAATTTCTTCTGCATATTCAAAAATAAAGGCAACAGGCTGTAATACAGTTTATGTACATGTGCGTTCGCATGCTGATGCATATTACGATTCAAGTTATTTTGCAAAAAGCTATAAATCATCATCATCTTTCGATCAACTAGAGGTAATGGTTGATGAGGCTCATAAGTATGGACTTTCCATTCATGCGTGGATAAATCCTATGAGAGGTCCGACGGCTTCAGCGATGGCAAGTATGCCAGATACTGCTGTTATGAAGAAATGGTATAATGATCCATCGAAAAATGGTAAATACATAGTAAACTATGGTGGGAATTATTACTTTAATCCTGCTTATTCTGAAGTAAGACAGCTTATCAGCAATGGTATAGCAGAAATTGTCAGTAGATATAATGTTGATGGCATACATATAGATGATTATTTCTATCCTTCAGGAGCAGCTTCAAGCTTTGATGCTTCTGCTTATAGTCAATATGGAAGTGGAATGAGCCTTGCTGAATGGCGCAGATCAAATACTGATAAAATGGTTTCAAGTATGTACAGCACTATAAAGAATATTAATTCAAAAATACCTTTTGGAATTAGCCCGCAAGGTAATAATTCAAATAATTATAATTCGCTTTATGCAAATGTATCAAAGTGGTGTTCAACTAGTGGTTATCTTGATTATGTTGTACCACAGTTATATTGGAGCTTTAACCATCCAACGGCTGGCTTTAAAAGTAAATGTGCTGAATGGAGAGGTATTGTTAAAAACAGCAATATAAAACTAGTTATAGGGCTAGCACCTTATAAAGTTGGAACAAATGAATATGATTTTTATACTGATCCATACATAATGAGCAAAGAGATAAATTATTCAAAAACAATATCAGACTATGGTGGAGTTGCTTTCTATAGATATGATCATATCAGCGGCGGTTCAATTCCTCCAGGAGTACAGCAGGATATGAATAACATTAAACAAGCTTTAAAATAATAGACGTTAAAAGGAGTAAAAATGAGAAAATCGTTAAAGTTTTTAGGAATTATAATTTCATTATTGATGTTTGTTTCTTATATCCCACAGTTTCAAGTATTAACTGGGAATATATCATCTCATGCAACAAATAATGATAGTTCATCGCAAACTAAAGATGATAATTCTTCAAAAGACAGCGATTCTAATTCGTCTGATAAAATAGATGACAGAGATAAGGATGATGAAGTATTTGTTCCGAATTTCTCTTTTCCGGATCAGATGCGTGGAGCAAGAGTAACACCAGGTAAGGATTTCTTTAAAAATGCTACACAGTCTTCTGACATTACTCAGAAGGAAGTTAATGCAATTATATCTACAATGACAGAAGTGGGAATGAATTCAATCATTATTGATACAGATTATAACAAGAAAGCATATTATACAGCTAACCCTGACTCAAATGTTGAAGAACAGGCTATTAAAATGTTAATAGATGCAGCAAAAAAGAATTATTTTTATGTTTATATGAACTTTGACATCAATTTTATTTTAAATGAATATACAGCATTGGAACTACAAGATAAGATTGATTATCTTACGCATATAGCACATAAATTTTCGAGGGATTATCTTGCTGATGGCATAATTCTTGAAGGATACTATGGTTCAAAGAGTGTTAGTAACTTTAATTACTATAAGAACAATGGTTCTGGAATAGGCTTTGACAACTGGCTTCTTGAAAATGGTGCTTATGTTTTCAGTCTAGTAAGCAAATCAATTCATAAATCAGATAATACAATACCTGTAGGTATTAACATATCAAATATGTGGGCTAATTCTTCTTCGAATAAAGACGGAAGTGCTACAAAAGATACGTTCCAGGCTTTTACAGACGGGTATGCCGATACAGTTAGTTATCTGAATAAAAAATACGCAGATTTTATTTATCTTGACACAAAAGGCTCTTTGACGGATAAAAATTTGCCTTTCCAGACTGTTGTAAACTGGTGGTCACAGAAAGCAACAGCCTGTGATATCCCTATGTATGTTGCTCATAGCAATGACAAAATTGGTACAACTGCAACTGGCTGGTCGCTAGACGATCAGGTAGTCAAGCAATTAACATCAATTGAAAAGGTATCAAAATATTCAGGAAGTGCTATGAGTTCTTATAGCGCATTGGTTTCAAAAAAATCTTCTACTAATGTACTAAAGAAATTCTATGCAAAAACGCTTGATAAGAATGCGCTGTTAAATGAACTTAAAATGAACTCTCCAAGGCAGACAACATTCACTACGTATGAGCCACAGGTTATTTTCCAGGGCACATTTGATAAAAACTTTGATGTTACCTTTAATGGAAGTCCTGTGAAGCTTAACGAAGCGGGATATTTTTATATACCAAAGGATTTAAATGTCGGACTTAATATTTTCAGAATTGAAAACAAAGGTAAGGTTGTTACATATAAAATCACAAGAAAAATAAAAGTCTTTCAGTCAATTAATCCAAAGGGTAGTATGAGAGTTGATGGGAAGATGACTATTGATGTTTCTGCGGTAGCATATAAAGGCTCAACAGTAACAGCAAAATTTAATGGCAAGACTATCACTCTTGCTCAGACGGACGGTGCATGGGAAGGGGGAGACCCTAACTCAAGCTATGCTTTGTTTACAGGAAAGTTCACTGCTCCTGCTTCAGGAAATTCTGAGAAGAAACTTGGAAATATAGTTTTTAATGCTAATTATAAAGGTGCAAATTATGAACAGTTAACTGGAGCTAATGTAACATTAAACAAGCTTCCTGAAAGTGTTAAATCAGGAAAACTTATAAGAATCAATTCTACTGTTGGAGCTAAGGTTTTCTATGACACGTCAACTTATGATTATCCGATTCCGAGGACACGCCTACCTGCAAATACATATGATTATTATTTAAGAACGGCTCAATATAATGGTAAAACATATTATATTACTCAATCAGGACGAAGAGTTCTCGCAAGTGATGCAACACTTATGGATGGTAATACTTTTGGAGAGAATAAAGTAACTTTTATAAATTCTTCTGTCCAGAATTATGACACTATCATGAAATTTAAGCTTAATAAAAATTCGCCAATAGAAGTTTCATCGAATCCTTGTAATTATTATACAAGTACATATGGTAATTTTTATATTCAGAATTATAGTGCAACAACAATAAAAATTACTTTTGATTATGTTGTAGGTCACACTAACAATGTAAGTCTGCCTTCTAATTCTCTTTTCTCATCAGCTTCATGGAGTACTGCAACATCTTCTGCTGGTAAGCCACAGACAGTTCTTACATTACATTTAAAGAAAACTGGTGGCTACTCAGGAGTAGCACCAAGTTATTCAGCTGATGGAACATTAACATTAAGAATCAATGGACATCCTTCTTCATTGAATGGTGCTATAATAGCATTAGACCCAGGGCACGGCTATACAGAAAAAGGCTGGGACCCTGGAGCAGTTGGCTATGTTACTGAACGTGATATAAATGAAAAAGTTGCAAAGCTTGTTGAAAGTAAATTAACTGCTCAAGGTGCAACAGTAATAAGGCTTAAAACTGAAAGTACTACTTATCCGACATATAGCAGGCCTGACGTTGTACGTCAATACAAACCAGACATATTTATATCTATACATTGTAATTCAGCCAGTGCGGATGCAAGAGGAACAGAGGCATTTTATTTCTATCCATACTCACAACCACTTGCAAAATATCTTTCAAATAATATTTCGGGATATTTAAGAAATCCAAACAGGGGAAACAAGTATAATGAATTTTTAGTTACTACGCAGCAGGAATTCCCGTCTTCACTAGTAGAACTTGGATTTGTTTCTAATCATGATGAAGCTATGAAACTAGCTAATGCAAATTATCAGGATGGAATAGCAGATTCAATAGTAAAAAGTATATCTCAGTATCTTGCAAACAATTAATATTTAAAAGTCCATGTTAAAAATACATGGACTTTATTTTTGTGTTGATATATTTTTTGTTTTATATTATAATTATATTTAGAATGTTATGGGGGTGTATTAATGTTCAAAATAGTAAATAAAAGAAAGCTTAATGAACAGGTAGTTTTAATGGAAATTGAAGCTCCGTTTGTTGCTAAGAAAGCTCAGGCTGGGCAGTTTATCATTTTCAGAATTGATGAGAAGGGTGAGAGAATTCCTTTAACCATTGCGGATTATGATAGAGAAAAGGGTACAGTAACAATAATTTATCAGGCAATTGGTCGTTCTACAAGTCAGCTGGCACAGAAAAATATCGGTGATGAAATTCTTGATTTTGTCGGACCATTAGGTGTTGCAACACATTTTGAAGAAGGTGTAAAAAAAGTTGCCGTTGTCGGTGGTGGAGTCGGTTGTGCTATTGCTTATCCACAGGCTAAGATGCTTCATAGTATGGGTGTTGAGGTTGACCTTATTGCCGGCTTCAGAAGCAAGGATATTGTTATTCTTGAAGATGAAATGAAAGCGGTTTCAACTAATCTTTATATAACAACCGATGACGGAAGTTACGGAGAAAAAGGCTTTGTTACAAACGTATTGAAAGACTTGATAGATAAAGGTACAAATTATGATGCAGTAGTGGCTATCGGACCTGTTCCTATGATGAAGTTTGTTTGTGATGTTACAAAGCCGTCCGGAATAAAAACAATTGTATCATTAAATCCTATTATGGTTGATGGAACAGGTATGTGTGGTGGCTGTCGCGTTACTGTTGATGGCAAAATTAAGTATGCATGTGTTGATGGACCAGACTTTGACGGACATCTTGTTGACTTTGATGAGTTAATGAACCGTAACAGTTCGTACAGAGAACACGAAGCTAATCATGTATGCAGACTTACAGGAGGACAAAGAGATGCCTAATATGTCACTTGAAAAGGTTAAAATGCCTGAACAGGATCCAAAAGTACGTGCAAGGAACTTTAAAGAAGTTTCTTTAGGATACACAAAGGAAATGGCTATTGAAGAGGCACAGAGATGCCTTAACTGTAAGCACAAGCCTTGTGTTAGCGGATGCCCTGTTAATGTAAGAATCCCTGAATTTATTGAGCAAGTCGCAAAAGGGGATTTTGAGAAAGCATATAAAATAATAAAATCAACAAACTTTCTTCCTGCTGTATGTGGACGCGTTTGTCCACAAGAATCACAGTGTGAAGCAAAGTGTGTCAGAGGAATAAAAGGCGAACCAGTAGCAATTGGTCGTCTTGAAAGATTTGTTGCTGATTTCGTAATGTCACAACCTGAGAAAGAGGTTGTAAAACCTGAGCTTAATGGACATAAGGTTGCAATAGTTGGTGCTGGACCTGCAAGCCTTACATGTGCAAGTGACCTTGCGCAGCTTGGCTATGAAGTAACTATTTTTGAAGCTTTCCATACTGCTGGCGGAGTTCTTATGTATGGTATCCCAGAATTCAGACTTCCAAAGGCTATTGTTCAGAGCGAAATTGATTCACTTAAAGCTTTGGGTGTTAACATAATGACGAACATGGTTATTGGTAAGGTATTATCAATTGATGAGCTTTTTGATATGGGATACGAAGCTGTATTTGTTGGCTCAGGCGCTGGACTCCCACGTTTTATGGGTATTGAGGGTGAAGCACTTGTGGGTGTATATTCTGCCAATGAATATCTCACAAGAATTAATCTTATGAAGGCATATGTTGAAGGTTATGATACACCAATCATGAAGTCAAAATCTGTCGCTGTTGTTGGAGGCGGAAATGTTGCAATGGATGCTGCAAGAAGTGCTATGAGACTTGGAGCTGAGCACGTTTACATAGTTTATAGACGTTCAGAGGAAGAAATGCCTGCAAGACTCGAAGAAGTTCATCATGCAAAAGAAGAAGGAATTGAATTCCTTTTCCTTAATAATCCTGTAAAAGTTGTTGGAGATGGCAAGGGTAAGGTTTCAGGACTTGAATGCGTTAAGATGGAACTTGGCGAGCCAGATGCAAGCGGTCGTCGTTCACCAGTAGTAGTTGAAGGTTCAAACTATACACTAGATGTAGATACAGTTATTATGTCAATTGGTACATCGCCAAACCCACTGATCAGAACTACAACAACAGGACTTGACGCAAACAAGCGTGGTTGTCTTATTGTTGATGAAGATATGCTCACAACAAAAGAGGGTGTTTATGCTGGCGGTGATACTGTTACAGGCGCTGCAACAGTAATTCTTGCAATGGGTGCTGGTAAAACTGCCGCAAAATCTATCGACGAGTATATTTCTTCAAAGAATTAGCAGTAATAAAAAGCAAATTATTTATGAATACTATTGAAATATTATAAAAAAATGTTATAATAATATAATTAGTATTAATGTAAATAATTTTCGGAGGTATACAATGTTAGATTTTTTCCTTACCCCAATGCAAAGTGGCGGCGGAACATCAGGTAATACTGGATCTTTGCTTTCTCTTGCAGTTCCTTTTATTCTTCTTATTGTTGTTATGTATTTTATTATTATAAGGCCACAGAAGAAGAAAGAAAAAAAAGAGGCTGAATTAAGAAATAGTATCCAGGTTGGTGACGAAGTTGTTACTGCTGGTGGTATTGTTGGTATAGTATTTTCAATAAAAGAAGACCCTGATAATAAGAACAATTCAACTGTTGTTATTGAAACAGGTGGGGACAGAAGTAAGATTCGCGTTAAAAAATGGGCTATATATTCAGTGGAAACAATCCACGATACTAGCGTTAAATAGTATATTAAACGCTTATCCTGAATAAAATTTATTAATATAAATTTTTGGAGGGGTAAAAATGCAAAGAAGATCAACGATAAATTCCTTTAAGTCATCCCGTCTATATTGTACAGCGAGTTCTTCGTTTGTTGGTATAGTTGTTATTCTTATCTGTTTGCTTATATTTTCACTTTTTATGACAAAGTTTGATGCACCAGAGCCAATGGTTTCAGTAATGTCAAGTCTGGCATTGTGTGTTGGTTCTTATGTCGGTGGATATATAGCGGCAAAAAGAAAAAGACAGAATGGAATGATAATTGGAATACTTACAGGCATTTTTATTTATTGTATTATTTTCTTTGCAGGAGTAATTTTCGCTAAGAACTCTATTACATTCAGCTTTTTGTCAAAGCTTATCATGACGTTGATTTGTGCGGCAATCGGTGGAGTTTTTGGTGTGAATTCAAAAGGCAAAAGATATTAATTTTGCACATTCTGTGGTAAAATTGAATAATAATTTTTCTTGGAGGGGTATTATGAAGCACATCAAGACTATTAACAAAGCAAACCTTAAGAAAACTGCTGAAAAAGGTGGC
>JAEWZG010000076.1 GCA_023395435.1 Bacillota bacterium | reverse complement strand
TCAAATCATTGAGGTAAATATTATTATTATCTAATTTTGCATCGTATTTTACATCAATTTCCTTAATAGTATCCATAAGATTTATTATGTGTGTCATTTCATTTGCAACTTTATCAAGCTCTTTATCAGAAAATTCAAGCTTTCCAAGCTCTGATAGATAGCTGACCATTTTTAGATCCATAATTATTACCACGCTTTTCTCCAGATTTTTTGGTGCATTACAAAAATGCAATACTACCACTAATACTAAAATAAAATTATACAACATTTTAACATTCTATGCAAGTATTTGTACTGTAATTTCACTAATTTACAATAAGATAAACTACATATATATAAATAGTGTAGTTATTTGGGATAAAAAATAAACAAATACCCGCAAATAGTATTACCATAGTACAGAAAAATAAAAGATTTCAATAACAAAAGTATTCATAATGTCATATTATAAAATAGAACACTAATATAAGGAGGATATTATGCCAAAAATATATCTAAGTCCGTCGACACAGGAATTCAATGTAACTGCACTTGGTAATTCAGAAGAATACTATATGAATCTTGTTGCCGATGCAATGATGCCTTACTTAAGATCAAGCGGTATTCAGGTTATAAGAAATACACCACAGATGACCGCCGGAAGCTCAATAACACAATCAAACAACAGCAATGTTGATTTACACGTTGCACTGCACTCAAACGCTGCACCGGAAAGCCTTTCAGGACAGCTGACTGGAACAGATGTTTATTATGCACCATCAAGCTCAGAAAGCAAAAGATTCGCTGATCTTGTAGTAAATAATCTCAAGAAAATATACTATCAGCCAGATAAAGTTCAAGCAAGACCAACAGATTTTCTTGGTGAGGTTTTAAGAACACGTGCCCCTTCTGCTCTTATTGAATTTGCTTACCACGATAACCTTACTGATATGGAATGGATTTCAAATAACATAGATCCAATCGCAAAAAGTGTTGTCCTTTCAATAGCAGAATTCTTTGGAATTCCTTTTGTTGAACCGCAACCTGTCCAAATGGGCAGAGTTAATATTACATCTGGAAATCTCAATATACGTTCAAAACCAAGTACTTCTTCATACGTTATTATTCGCGCACCAAAAGGTGCAGAGCTTCAAATAGTTGGCAAATATCAGAACTGGTATGTTGTTCAATATAAAGGTGCTGTCGGATATGCAAGCGCAGATTTTGTAACTATTTCATAATGAAAAGTGGGCTACATATTATTGTAACCCACTTATTTTTATTTCTTCTGCATATAGTTATAGTCACCTTTATCGCTCTGCCATATTGAGTCATAGGCATTCTTCAAAGCTTTTGAATACTTTGAATTTCTTGAAATTGCATCAAGAACATAATCATATGAATAGTCAACATTGATTTCCTTCACATCAACAGAATCATTAAAAAAAGCAAAATACAATTCTTCTATTTTGATATTATTATCCTTAAGCTTATTAGAAAATTCTTTAACTTTTCTTCTTTGCTCTTCAATAGAATCATCAGAGTTTATATAAATCATAAATCTTATACCATTCTTGTAATTAGCAAGATAGTCATTAATTGATATATTCATATCTGTTTCATTATAATAAACACATTTATAAAAATTCTCATTAATTGAAAAATCAGTATAAAAATCTTTAAGCAAAGTTGATAAAGCTTTTTTAACCTGATCTGATTTTAATACACCTATATAACTATCGCCGTATTTATCCTCGTTATTTACTGCTTTAACACACACCTTACGTCCAAGTTGGTCTTTTACATAAGCATACGAAGATGTTTTATTCAACTTTCTTCCAGCTTTGTAATTTTCAAGAGTAAAACTCTGATTATATTTTAGAGAAAGGTACTTAAGCATAACGGTTTTTTCGTTATTATCATCTGATTTGCTTTTAGAACCTGAACATCCTGTCATTATAGTAGCAATAATAACTATAAAAAATATTAATCTGTTTTTCATAACACCCCTCCATACTTTTACAACTTAAAATTACCACACAATGTTTAAACTGTCAATAACTATTAAAGAGTTAGTTATCTGCAACAAAAACCTTCTCAATCATATAATGAAAAAAGACTTTAATTAATATTGGGGAGGACTTTTATGTCAAAACTGACTTTTCACCTATTAGGACTCGCACATCTTGAAACCACAAAGCAAAACTCATCCTGTGCATATACGCAAAAAATTATTAAGCTTGCAAGAATGATAAAAAGCTACGGACATACATTGTATTTCTATGGAGTTGAGGGTTCCGACATTGAATGTGACGAATTCATACCTGTCTTGACGCAGGAAGATCTTAATAAATGCTATGGTGAATATGATAGAAAGACTGCATTTTTCCGTTGTGAATCAAACGATTATGCACATCAGGTTTTTAATAATAATGCTACTGAAGAAATATTAAAGAGAAGGAATAACAATGATATTCTTTTATGCCCAATGGGGCTTGACGATTATGAAATAGCAAGCAAAGTCAAGCTACTTACAGTTGAATCTGGAATAGGTTATACTGGCATAATGTCTGATTCTTTCCGAGTATTTGAGTCTTATGCCTGGATGCATCATATCTATGGACTCAATCATATTGAAGATGGAGTATGGTATGACGCTGTTATTCCTAACTATTTTGATCTAGATGACTTCCCATATCAGGAGAACAAACAGGATTACGTTTTATATTTTGGTAGGATAATTCACAGAAAAGGAGTTCAGGTTGCTTCTGATGTTGCTAAGGCAACAGAAAATCAGCTTTATATTGTAGGGCAGGGTTCACTTGATAATCCAAACGAATATCTGAACCTTGGCAACGAAAAACATATTAAGTACTTACCTGCTGTTCAAGCTGAAGAAAGAGCAAAACTTCTCGGTAATGCAAAAGCAGTACTTATGCCGACATATTATCTTGAACCGTTCGGTGGTGTTAATGTTGAGGCACAGCTTTGTGGTACTCCTGTTATAACATCAGATTGGGGAGCTTTCCCTGAAACTGTTCTTCACGGCGTTACCGGATATCGTTGCAGGGTTTTTGAAGAATTCTGCTGGGCTGTTAATAATATTTCAAACATTAAACCTGAGAATTGTAGAAAATGGGCAGAAAATAATTATTCATTAGAACGTGTCGGAAAAATGTATGAGGAATACTTCCAGAGATTAAATAATCTCCACCAAGAAGGCTGGTATCAACCAAATCCTGAAAGAACAGAACTTGACTGGCTTGAGCGATATTATCCACAATAAGAATTGCCCTGATACATAATCTGTATCAGGGCATAAAATATTTATTTACTTAAGCAAGACGGATAATTGTCATGGATGCTGCGAAATCGTTTGTACCTGTTCCATTAGCTAATAAATTAGTAATAGCGGTTCCTGAAGCATTAATAAGATTCAATGTAGTAGTTGCTGTAAATACCAAAACAACACTGCCACTTACTTCACCAGTTGCAGGTGCTGTTGGAGATACAGGACTCAAGCCTGATGTGGCAAGAGGAATAGTTGGTGCTGCTGTATTAACCAATGATATAACTATTGGGATACCAACTATAGGATTTTGTGTATTAACATCCCATGAGAAATAATAGGTTCCCGGAATAACAGTTATATTTGGTGCTGTGTAAGTTATACTTGTTCCGATAGCTGCACCAAACTGTGCCAGTGGTATAGGTGCTGTATCTGCAACAGGAGTATTAGCTGTAATTGCTGTGCCAAGATTTATACCAGCTGATAAAGTTGTTGTTCCTGGAACACCTGATGGTCCTGTAGCACCTGTAGGACCTGTTGCACCTGTTGGGCCGGTCATACCGATTGGGCCTGGTACTGTATAGCAATAACATTTGTTAACACATGGGTTTTTGTTTTCACATCTATGATAAATATTCATTCCGTCACCATCTCTGTCATAATGACTGTCAAATTCTCTACTCATACTTGTACTCCTTTAAATAATATAGCATATAATGCTTGCTATCATTATATGGAATCTAAATACTTTTGTGATGAATAATAAGAGAAAAAACAAAGCGACAGAGTAATCTG
>JAEWZG010000036.1 GCA_023395435.1 Bacillota bacterium | reverse complement strand
CCTTGCATACTAATGTCTTGTCATTGTACATAATTTTCCCTCGCTTAAAGTATATTTTGCCGAGTAAGATCTTACACATAGTTAAATAACGCTCTGTAATTCAGCTACTTGGCTATATCAAAACAGTGTAAACTGTTTCAACCTGAATTGTCTGCTCTCCAAACTGTTTTTAGCTTTCGTCTGACTCTTTGCATAGCGTTATCCACCACTTTAAGGGGGATGTTAAGTTGACGTGCCATTTGGTCGTATGTGGAGCCGGTTAGAAATAAACGAAAAACCTTCCATTCCATATCTGAAAGAATATTGGTAATTTTCTTAAAAACTTCCTGAGTCATTTCTCTTTCTATCAGAATACTTTCTGGAGTTACGTCAGTAACATCATCTGTAAAATCATCTGTGTGACACAGATGACTGTCTTCTTTTTTATTTTTTGAAAGTGAATTGGTCATTCGATTCTCAATACAGGTATTTGCATATGTTGAAAATCGAGTACCATAATCATTTTTAAAAGTCATAACTGCACTGATAAGTGCCATTAATCCTTCCTGAACAAGATCATCAGTTTCGCATGTCGAGTGCATTTTTGCCCTCGCTTTTTTTATAATTATATCTTTATATCTTGTTACAAGAGTGGTAATTGCAACCTCACTATTTGAGCTAATACTGACTAATTCTTCATCAGTCATTGATGCAAGCTCATCCATAGAAGTAAGCATTTGCAATGTAATCCCACCATTCAAAATTGCTAACATACTCATATTAACATTATAATAGTATTTTGTCAAGATAATTATACTTATACAAATACAACATTATAAAATATATCAACAGTTCATGAATTGATTTGTGCATTTTCGCTATAATATATCTCTCGTTACACTTTTATATGTCGATTTCTTTGTCGTTCTATAATATGCAAAGAACGCCTTTATTGGTTCATCAATTTTAAGGCAGGCATAAGTCAACAAGATAGGAAACCTAAATAAGAAACCGGCTAATGCACCAATAGGAATAGCAAAAAGCCAAAGGGCAGTCATTTCAAGTCTGAAAGTAAATTTGGTATCTCCCGCGCCTCTCAAAACGCCAACAATACTATTCACTGAAATGGAAATGAAAAATACCAAAACTGCTGTAATGATCAGAAGGTTTTTTGCAAGAACCTTTGTTGAAGCAGTAATGTTATAAATATTTACAAACGGTTTTCTCAAAAGAATTATTGTTATCGTACCGATTATTCCAAGAACAACGCTCCATATCATTATAGTTGAAGCAGTACTTCGTGCATCTTCAACATTCCCTTCACCTATTTTCTTTCCGACGAGGACGCATGCCGCACTACCCGTTCCAAAAGTTATAAGCGTTGCAAGCTGCTGAAGAACCATTGCGATTGAGTTTGCGGCAAGAATCTGCGATGACAGCTTTCCTAAAATAGCAGCCTGAAGTGAAATTCCACACGCCCACATGATTTCATTTCCGACAACTGGGAGGCTGTATTTAAGATAATCCCTGAACATTAGTGCATCGTGACTTATAATATCTTTTAATCTAATTCTCAGTTTCTTATTAACAAAAAGCAGATAAATTACAATCAAAGTACACTCGGTGATTCTCGCAATTAGTGTTCCAATGGCGGCTCCTTTTATTCCAAGAGCAGGTGCTCCAAGATTTCCAAATATAAATACCCAGTTGAAGAATACATTCACAACGAATGAAATACTACTTGACAGCACAGCAATTTTAACGATTTCAATACTTCTTAGCATAAAAGTAATACAAACCGAAAGCCCAAAGAAAAGATAAGAAAAAGCAACGATTTTCAGATAATCAACGGCTTCTGACAAGATAAGTCTATCCTCAGCAGTTTTTGTTTTAATATAAAACTTCATTATTTCATCAGGGAAAATAAGAGCACAGAGTGTTAAAATTATAGAAGCAACAACTGTAATTCTTATAACTATTGAAAAAATCTTTTTAATGGAGTTCATATCCTTTTTGCCCCAATACTGTGAGGCGAGAACTGTTCCCCCACCAGCAAGACCAAAATTAAACATCTGGAAAACGAAGCCTGGCTGGTTAGCCTGTGAACAGGCTGAAATCTGGATACCACCAAGTCTTCCGAGCATAACTGTATCCATCATTGATACGCCAAATACTATTAGATTTTGTAGTGCTATTGGTAATGTAATAGCTAATACAGTCATGTAAAAGCTTTTATTGGTAATAAATTTTTTCATAATTTCTCCAAAATATAAATCAAAATAAAAACAAAAAGCTCCTGTTAAATCAGAAGCTTTTAAATGCTTATAATAACCTAACTCTTATATTGTTTTCTTCCTTCGCAGAAAATATCCTTTCCAAAGCAATCATTTGCTACAACTAAAGGAAATTTTTCAACATAAAGCTTTTTAACAGACTCACAGCCTAAATCCTCAAATGCAATAACTTCGCAACTCTTTATACAATTTGCAGCAAGTGCACCAGCACCACCTATTGCACAAAGATACACCGACTTATTACGTACAACTGCATCAACGACATTCTTACTTCGCTCACCTTTTCCAACCATAGCACCAAGACCAAGGTCAAGAAGACGAGGCGAATATTTGTCCATACGCCCAGAAGTAGTAGGTCCGCATGAGCCAATAGGCCTACCCTCAGGGGCTGCGGTTGGTCCTGCATAATAAATTACTGCATTATTAATATCAAAAGGCAGGTTCTTCCCCTCATCAAGTAAGGTGAAAAATCTTTTGTGTGCTGCGTCACGGGCAGTATAAATATACCCAGTAAGCAATACTTTGTCACCGATGTTAAGGCTTTCTGCTTTTGATTTTAGTTCACTACTGTTTATTTCATAAATTTCTGCCATTATACCCTCAAATATTACATATCCTCAAGTAATGATATCTTTTTGTTCTCGTCAATTTCAGTCAAAGAAACAAAAGTATCTTCTTCTGGATTATATGTATCGTCATTATTACTATAGTTTGATTCAATTTCAGCTGTCAGACCAGCAAGGAGATCAAGGTCAATGTTAAGCTTTTGGTCTTCTGAATGTTCAGTATTTCCATCAGCTACTTCTATATTTTCAACAGGAGGCTCTGAAACTGGTGCTTTAGAAACAATTTCAGAACTATTAACCTCAGCTACACTTATAGGGTTATTTTTTTTTTCAGCCTCTATGTCGCCCATAGAAGCCTGTGAATTCACTGCATTTTTCCTGTCTTCAATTAATTGCTTAGCATCGGTCAACTTGAGAACACCGTTTGATACAATATCGTTTAAGCAGTTTGCAAGCTTTTCAATATCTGACGCAACAAGTTCATAACTTGCAACAATGCTTTGTTTTGTTCTGTTTGTGCCATCAAGAATTATGGTTGCTTGACTGTTTGCATCTGCCAAGGTCTTATTGTAATTTTCCTGAGCATTATTGATAATTTCCTCACCACGAGCATTTGCATCATCAATAATCTGTTGCGAGAGAGTTCTTGAATCATCTTCAATCTTCTTAGCAGCATTTTTAGCTTCAGTAATAATTCTGTCAGCACTATGCTTAGCCTCAATGAATACGCTACCGATATCAAATGAAGCTTCAGTAATACTACCAGTTTCACTCTTAGCAGATTCAAGCTTTTCTTCAAGCATAACTCTTTCTTCTTTAAGACGTGAAATTTCATTATCCTTTTCTGAAAGTTCATTCTCAAGGTTCGATACTTCAAGCTTTAAAGTATCGCAATTACCCATTAATTCGCCAATTTTGGCTTTGCTCTCAGCAATAATTTCTTCGTACTTTTCTGCTCCATCAATTGTCTGGGTGTTTTCTCCCATTCCCTTTAGAAGAGTATTCTTTTCATTTAATTCGTTTTCAAGATTATAAATTTTCGAGTTTAGTTCATCCACATATGACAAAACATCTTTTTTGTCAAATCCTCCGAAGTTTACTGTTCTTAAGAAACCTGTGCCAGCCATATAACTACCTCCTATAAAATTATATAATAATCGAAATTACTTATCTTTCTTTAAAAGGAACATTGCTGTTAATGCGGTCGCTATCAATGAAACTATCATTGGAAAAATCCAGCTTAAAGCCTTAAACGGCAAATGTACATTCATTCCATAAAAGCTGAATACAATAG
>JAEWZG010000011.1 GCA_023395435.1 Bacillota bacterium | reverse complement strand
TGTTCACATAGTCATATTAACATATATTTTATTAGTTGTAAACAATTTTAACCACATTGTAATTAATTTAACAATCTGACATAAAATCACCTGCCAGCTTGAATTTGGCAGGTGACAATTTGTAATTATTAGACATTATAGCTTAGCTTTAAAAGCTCTTCAATAGTGGAGATGCCGCCTGTTACAAGCTCTTTCATACTATCGAAAAGTGTCTGCATATGAAGCTTAGTTGTGGCATAATCATATATATCCTCAATAGGCTTTTTGGCACTAATCATCTTGACAATTTCCTTATCAATTATTACGATTTCGTGAATTGATTGTCGACCTTTGTAACCAGTAAAGTTACATATGTGACAGCCCTCACCTTTGTATAATTTAACCGTATTTGAATTTAATAGACGAAGTTCATTTTCAGATGGAGTATATGCCTTCTTACAGTTCGGACAGATTTTTCTGACAAGTCTCTGCGCAACAACACCATTTAGTGAACTTGCAATAAGATAAGGGTCGACTCCCATATCCTCAAGACGTGCAATGGTTGATATTGCATCATTTGTATGAAGTGTTGAAAGAACAAGGTGCCCAGTAATAGCGGCACTTACTGAAATTGATGCTGTCTGTGCATCACGTGTTTCTCCGACCATTATTATGTCAGGATCCTGTCTTAAAAGAGCACGCAAGCCAATTTCAAATGTCAAGCCTGCCTGTAAATTCACTTGCATCTGATTAATCCTAGGGAGATTCTTTTCAACAGGGTCTTCAATGGTTGAAATATTTACTGGGTTTTTAGCAAGCCTTTCAATTGCCATATATAGTGTTGTCGTCTTGCCACTTCCTGTAGGACCAGTTATATAAATAATTCCGTGCGGTTTCTTGAGCATAAAATTAAACTTTTCATAGTTTTCTCTGCTCATACCAAAGAATTCTTTATTATCAAGCTTTGTGTTTGTAACAAGGAATCTTAGCACGGCCTTTTCACCATAAGCAGTAGGAATAACAGAAATACGCACGTTAAGTTCAATCCCATCAATAGTCTGCTTGAAGTGGCCATCCTGAGGCACGCGCTTTTCAGCTATATTCATATTGGACATAATTTTAATTCTTGCAATTATTGAGTTATGAAGTGATTTTGCTATTTTAACATAATCAATTATCATACCATCTATTCTTATTCGTACATAAGTACTGTCTTCAAAAGGCTCAATATGAATATCACTCGCGTTGGAATTATATCCTTTTATAAGCAAGGAATTAAGAAGCTTTACTACTGGAGTTTCATCAGATGAATCAGATCCTTCGGCAACAGCCTCCTGAATTTCCGGTCTTGCTATTTCAGCAACGCTTCTTGCTTCAATTTCGGCATAATAATAGTCTATCTGAGAAACGATATTTTTCTTTTCACATAGATATATCTCTATCGGCATATTTGCAAGAAGCCGGATATCTTCTATAGCATAATAATTCAAAGGGTCGTTGATTGCAACTTTGAGCTGTCCACCCTCTTTTGAAAAAGCAATAAGATTGTATTTTAAGCAAAGCTGCTTTGGAACAATCTTTACTGCATCAATATCAATTGGAACATCATTAAAGGAAATCTTCTTGATACCAAGACGCTTTCCCAGAGCCTCAAGCATCTGCGATTCGGTAACAAAACCAAGTATAATAAGAATATCACCAAGTCTTTTATCAGTATGATCCTTCTGATATTCCAAAGCTTTCTTAATATGTTCTTCTGTTATATATCCATATTCCTTTAGCACTTCACCGATAGGTATATTTTTTGACAATGTTTTCACCCTTTACTAATAAATTATAAAGCTATTATGTAATTTCAATAAGATGTTTTGAAAATTTTTCGTTCCATGGTTCAGGAAATGGAAGTCCATCTGGATTACTATCAAAAACATTTGCATTATCTTTTGCTTTGAATTTTCGGCCATTATAAATATAAATCTTGTTACGTTCAAGCTTTAGCTGATATGACTTCCCATCATAATGTAAATCTACTGTATTCCATGTTGAAGTTTCAGTAATCTCATCCTCACCTGATGTTGTTTTCCCTGCACTTTCTTCAAATGATATTATAGGGCTTTCAATTTCCTTTGAAATATATGCATTATCAACATCAATACTATTATTTAGTAACTTAAGATTCATAAGCTTTATGACACTATAGGTAGAATACTGTTCCTCACCCTTATCCATTACCTTAACAGTCACCTTCATACAATTATCGGGCAATACAATAACGATAAGTTTTATTGTATTGCCATTATAATAATCTGTTGAGTATAAATTTTCTTTATTGCTAATTGGGGTTTTGAAGCCAATGGTCTTCTCAGGATTCATATAGATAATATTTTTATATTTTGCTGATGATAAATCTGCACTCTTTATAACCTCAATATTTGTTGCATATGTCAATCTTTCAGAGATAAACTCAAGTACATTATCACCAATCATCTTGCCAGTATTGCCCTTTATGGAATTAGCAAACATTTTTTCACCAGTGAAGAGAAATGAAGTAGCAAAAGTCAGAATTATTGACACAATCAGCATTGAAACAATAACTTCAACAAGTGAAAAACCTTTGCGGTTTTTAATTTTCTTCATTTTCTCACTTCCTTTACATAAGAGGATATTTAATTAACGCCCAGTTACGTTGACTTAAGTTTGGTGGATCCGCCCAGGTTTGATTTGCTATTGTGAATACATAATAATTCCCGTTCCATAAGACCTTATCGCCTTTATTGATTCTTCCCCCTGTGAGATTATAAAAATCAACCTGAGAGCCACCATTCCAGTTAATCACAGGTCGGTTTGAAATCGGAACAAGATTGTTATTCTGAGTCCACCAGCCTTCACTTGGTATTGAGCCTCTTGGATAAATATCAAGATTCTGTGCAGCTATATAATACACTCCATCATATACAAGGGTTGTCCCTTTTGGAATATTAACTACGCTCCACTGATTCTCAAAATCTTCGTACTCCGGCCATTTTCCGTTCACTGGTTTGTCGGTATCAGGGATTAAATTAGATGGTGCATCTGTTATCTGTGGCACAAACTCAATGAGCTTCTGCTCACCGCCCGATGCTAATTTGTATATACCCTTACTTGAATAATTAACATTGCCAAGTGTAAAAGAAATCTCGCGCACCTCGGTTTCTGTTATAGTAATTCCATTTTCCTGTTTTGATGTTTCCAAAGTATTTATTATATTATTTGTATTATTTTTAAGTTCAATTGATCTTGAAACTATATTTCCTATTGCAAGGAAGCCAGTCATAAGGATAAATGAGGCAACAGAAAAAATTGCAAAAGCAGCAATACATTCAACAAGTGTTGAACCTTGATGATTTTTTTGCATTCTTTTCATATTAACCTCCTTCTTATCTTAATTCGTTTATACTCTTGTTATCATATTTTGAGATAATCCATTTACCAGAATCATCTTTAGTTATTACTGCAGATACTGTTTTAGTAAAATCATCTTTACTTGCTATTGAAGAAACGATAATTTGGGTTCCCGCAGTATTGCATTTTACCTGAACTATGCATTTTCCCATATTCATATCAGAAGGGAAAAAATCATTAACTGAAAGTATACTAGGCTTTTTATTAATTATTTCATTAATAAGAACTGTTCCTTTTGAAGAAGTGATCTCATTAGCTACTGTTGTTGTTGCACTTCTTGCTGAAAGGTATAATTGACGTTCAGTATTTTTTTTTACACTTCTGGAGTTCATTGTATATGCTATTGTTAACCCTGCCGCTGTAAAGACCGAGAAAATTAGTATTACTACAATAGCCCATATTAGCACAGAACCTTTTTTATTCTTCATAATGCACCTGTTATTTTAACATATTTAAACGAATTGAAATATCTCCTGAATATTCTTCATTGGACTTCTGAATCGTAAAATTCTGCAGCATTGATTTATCATCATTTTCAATATTAGCAATCAGCGCAATAATATTTGCATTGCTCCCAGTAACTTTTAAAGAAACATCAACTTTTTTAAAGGCTGATTTATCTTCTATAGATGTTTCATCTTCTGGGGTGTCTGATAAAGTATTCTGTATATCTTTCTCTACATGTTCTGAAATTTCAAGTGCTTTGATTTTTACAGAGTTATTTATAGCGTAGGTTGTAAAAATCTTATCTATCTCATCATTATTCATTATCTTATAAAAATGCTCAGATAATTTCAAATTTGTGCTTTCAGCATCAATAAGCTGTTTTTCCCATTTATCTGTATCTATTATTTTATTTGCAAAGTTCTGCTTTTCAATAATTGTTACACCCTTTTGGTCATATAATTTGTCATACTTCTTTTTTGAAGGAAGAATCAAAAGATATCCAATTACAAAGCAGATTACTACACAAATCATAATAAATATAAGATTTTTTTCTCTCTTAGATAAATTATTCATTTGAATTCCCCTCCTTCGTGTCATTTTCAGGTGCATTTAATATACAGTTTGCTCTGAATGTAAATCCTCCTTTTTCAGAAGAATATTGATAACCTGAATATGAAACAATTTTAAAAACCCCAGTATACTGAAGCTTCTTTATTGTGTTATTTACATTGAGTTCGTTTTTAACACTTAAATCAAGCATAAGGCTGTTATCTTTCTTAACATACATAATGCTGTTTATAACGACGTCAGCAGATTGAACAGAATACACTTTATCGAAAATTTCTTTATTTAGCTGTTCTGTGTTTTCT
Source organism: Bacillota bacterium (assembly GCA_023395435.1). GTDB lineage: Bacteria > Bacillota > Clostridia > Oscillospirales > Ruminococcaceae > SZUA-444. The sequence continues at coordinate 3,674 of JAEWZG010000011.1, read as the reverse complement.
TTATTTGAGTATTCTGATTTAAGCTGATTGTTGAGAATATTAATTGCTGAAAGGCTATTAAAGTATTCATTGGACTTGTCAAAGCTTTCGACATTTGAAGGGTTATTCATATAAGCATTTGCTTTATCAATATCATTATTAAGTTCATTGATTTTAAACAAATACATTGCATAAACAGAACCGAGTGCTACAATTAATATAATAAGGAATAGCACCTTGCCGAAATTTTTCTTTTTCTTTTCCTGTTTCTTTGGTTTCCTACTATAAGGCAATAAAAGATTTATATCCTTGCTGATTGAGTTTGCCATCTCTTATTACCTCACTTTCTTATCAAGCAACCGATATTTATGAGAAGATCGGTAACATTAAAGGATTTGATTTTATTACTGTAATTAATAAAGCTATTAAATATTATTGTTGAACTATTTTCAATGCCAAGGTCATTTATATATCCAGTACAACTCATATTCTCAACATCACTCATTCCGCAAAGATAAACATTCTGTATATCAAAGCCATTTCTCTGTGATTTATTAAATTGAATAATTGATGAGATATTTGATGCAATTTCCTGAAAAAAGCCATCCGTTGCATAGTCATTCAAAAGCCTTGCTCTTGTTGAATAATAAAAGGTGTTGTTTACATAGAGTAGCAACGAGATATTGTTCTTATCAATATTTGCAATAACGTATGTTTTATTGTCAAGTACGGTTAGCTTTGAAGTAAGCTTTGAAATGCAGTTTGTACTAATATTTATTGAATTGATTTGTATCTTTTCCTCTTCAAAAAGCTCCATAAATGCTTTCAGTAAGCTTCTTTCAACTGCATAGCAAGTTATAGTGGGAGCTTTTTTTGCACCCCATTTGATTATAGAATAGTCAAACAGATATTCTTCATTCGACTTATCAATTCCAACAAATTCACCCTCAACAAAAACATTCATCTTTGAGGCAGATGATAATGGAAATGATGCAGGCTTGATATATATAAGACTGCTATCAATTACTACATGAATCTTCCCTTTGACAAAAAGGCTTTTATCACTTTTAATACTCTTTAAAACATCTTTAATACTATAAGCGTCCGTAATTACTCCATTGATAATTGAACCTTCACTTAATTCATAAATTTTATATGCATTCACAAAAACATTTTTATTTGTTGCTTTTCCGGATAACGCAATAATCTTATCATTTAAAAAGCATATTGTTGTTTCCATATAAGTCTCCTTATTTAACATTCTGATAAAGTGATATAATAGGTAGAAGGACTGACAATGCGATAAATCCAACTATTACTGCCATAAAGATAATTAACATTGGCTCTAAAAAAGTCAATAGCTTTGTTGTTGCCTGTTCTGCTTCATAATCAAATGAGTCTGATACTGTGTCAAGCATTTTATCAAGCTGACCTGATTCCTGTCCGACGAGGATTGAAAGCGAAAGCTTTATATCAAAACCGTCAATTTCTTGAATTGCCGATGAAAGAGACTCGCCGTTTCTAACTTTATCGATTGCATTTTGAAACTGACTTTCAATATATGAATTACCTATAGTTGTTGAGCATATATTCAAGGCTTTTACCATTGAAAGTCCGCTTGAATATAATGAGCTTAAAGTTCTTGAAAAACGTGCTGTATAAATAATCTTCTTAAGTTTTCCTATTTTTGGTACTTTAAGCTTCATTTTGTCAAGTGAATACCTGACGTGAGGCATTTTTTTTATATATGAAACAAGAAGAATTATTGATAAAATCCCAATAATAAGAAATAACCAGTAGTGTATTATAATATTACTTAAACCAATTACTATTCGTGTAACAAGTGGTAACTTTATATCTTCAAACAGCTTTAAGAACTGTGGAAGAATAACTGTAAAGATAATGATTACAACAACAAGCATTAATCCAAGCAGAATTTTTGGATATAGAGTGGCAGATTTAATTTTATTATTAAGTCTATGTTCTTTTGTATAATGTGTTGCCATTTTACCTGCTACTACATCAAGAGTACCACTCTCTTCACCTGTACGATACATATTGATAAATAGTGTTGGAAAAGCATTTCCTTGATTCTCAAGTGCTTCAGACAGTGTCATTCCATTGCTGATGTCATTATAAACACTAATATATACCTGTCTGACTTTTTCTTTTATATCTCTTCTTAGCATAATATCAAGAGCGTGAATTATTGAAATACCAGCTGACAGCATTGTGGAAAGCTCCTGTGAAAAATCAGCAACTTCGTTCGACTTGAATTTATGGATAGATTTCTTTTCTTCTTCAACAATTCTATATTTAAGAAGCATAAGCTGCTTTGAGCGCAGATTTTGCAACAATTGATCTGCACTTATTACAGAAGCCTGTCCTTTAACAGGCTTATTATCCATATCTATGGCAGTATATTTAAATACCGGCATGTTAAAACTCCTTTATTAATTTCTGAAAATACATTTCAAAAAGTCAATAATATATTGATAAGTTAGAAGTGCTGTTAAAAATCCAGCACAAAAAGCTCCTAAATTATAATGTTTTATTTTATTATAACTCTTATTTATTAATAAATTGACTGCTTGAATTATAGCTCCAATAATTAAAGATATAATTATAAGCTTATATCCAACAAAAAATCCGCATAATGACATTATTGCTATAGCTTCATAACTTATAAAATTCTTTGTAAACAACTTTATAGCAATAAAAGGAAATATGATTACAATAATACCGATAATTCTGCTGATTAATGAAAAGTTGTCAAAGACAAAATATGATAATGCCGATAAAGGAAGCAATGTGATTATAAGAGATAGTGGAACTTTGTTTTTATCATATTCAATAAATGATACTGCCACCAAAACAGCACAAAAAGCAAAAGCCAATAAAGCCTTTGCTGTAAAATAATAACGTATAAAAATAATTACCGCAACAAATCCAACAAAAGCTTCAACAAGAGGATATCGCCACGAAATTTTCTGCCCGCAGTTTCTGCATTTTCTTTTTAAAACAAAAAAGCTTACTATCGGAATAAGGTCATAATTCTTAATAAAGCTCTTACAGTTCGGGCAAAAAGATCGTCCATCTGCTATTGAAATTTTATTTGGCATACGATAAATAACTACATTCAGAAAGCTACCTATACAACTACCAAATACGAAAACAAAGGCATATAAAATAAAATATGTTAAATATAACATTGCCGTCAACCTCTTGTCTATTTTAATTAAAGGCTCTTATCAGAAAATAAGAGCCTTTAAAAATTATTGTTTGCTATGTATCTTAGCTATTCTTCTCTACTGTCGCTTCTTTTCCTGCTGTGATAGTAACAGTATGAGTTTTACCTACATATATAAGTGATTTTACCTTACCATTTTCAACATCAGGTGTTGCACTTGTAAATTCAGTAGAAGCAATACCAGTCAATTCGCATATCTTAGCTTTGCCTGTATCAGCTGTTATTGCTGTAACAATAGCAGCATCGGCAGTGCCAAGAGCGGACTGTTCTGTTGCAATTGTCTGAGCTGCAACATATGCTGCACGAGCATTTGCTACTTCAGCCTTTCCCTTTGCGTCATCAACAAATCCAAGCATTGTTGGGATTGCTGCAGCAGCAAGGATTGCTAAAATTACTAGTACTACAATGATTTCTACCAATGTAAAACCTTTTTTATTTTTCTTAA
>JAEWZG010000050.1 GCA_023395435.1 Bacillota bacterium | reverse complement strand
GTGCTTTTGATGATTTTGCAGGACAGAATGTTTCAACAGCTGATATAAGAATTGGCGAAAAGGTAAGCTATGAAGATTTATTGTATGCTTTACTTCTTCCGTCTGCATGTGAGGCAGCAAACATTATCGCTTATAATGTGGGTAATGGTAATATCAATAACTTTGTAAAAATGATGAATGACAAAGCAAAGGAGCTTGGTTGTACAAATACAAACTTTGCAAATGCTCACGGTCTAAATGATGCATCACAGGTCACATCAGCAAGAGATATGGCCATTATAACCCGATATGCTATGTCATTACCGAGGTTTACTGACATTGCTAATACAACAACACATACGTTAGCTGCAACATCTGTTCATCCGAATGGGACACTTGTCAAGCACACAAATGCTATGCTTTTTGCAGGACAGTATAGCTATAAATATGCAAAGGGTATCAAGACGGGAACGCTTGACGAAGCTGGAAGGTGTCTTATTTCTACAGCAAGCAAAGATGGTGTTGATTATCTTATTGTTTCGATGAAGGCGCCGATGAAGGATCAGGACGGTAACAATAAATTTTATAACTGCCTTGACCATATAACACTCTATAACTGGGCTTTTGGGAAATTATCATATGCAAAAATTCTTGATAAAAAGACTGTGTTGACTCATATTGCAGTCGATTATGGAAAAGATGCAGTTCACGTAAATCTCACAGCAAAGGATGATTTCACAGCATTATGGCCAAAGGATGTTGATTATAAGACAGCAGTAAGACAAAAGTATATAATGGAGGATTCTGTTATTGCTCCTGTAAAACAAGGTGACAAACTTGGTAAGCTTGAACTTATTTATAATGGTGATGTAATATTCACAACAGACTTAATTGCTGCACAATCTGTTAAAAGGAATGTTCCGAAATATAAAATAAGTGTTGCTAAACAATTTCCCTCATCAAATATGATGAAAATTGCTATATATATATGTATAGGAATAATTGCTTTGTATACTGCCTTTTTTATTTTCAAAAACAAGAAAAAGCGTAGAAAAAAATTCAGAACAAAGACAAGTAAAAAAAGGTTTTAATTAAGTAAATATATGCTCTTAGTCAATATGAGCATATATTTTTTTGTTTTATTTATACTATTATCAGACATTATTATAAACATTTCCAACAATATAATAAAATATTAAGAAAACTATACCACTTTGGTGTTGATTTAGAAATATGAATTTGATATAATTATAACATTATTACATGAAGGGGATAAAAATGAAAAACGTAGTAATCGTTGGAGCAGGCTATGCTGGTATACTTACTGCTAAAAAGCTTGCAAAAAAATTCAGGAAAAATGATGACGTAAGAGTAACTATAATTGACAAAAATCCTTTCCACACAATGCTTACCGAACTTCACGAGATTGCAGCAAATAGAGTTGATGAAGACAGTATAAAAATTAGCCTTAGCAAGGTTTTTGCCGGAAGAAAAGTCGATGTAAAGCTTGATACTGTTGAATCAATTGACTTTGAAGGAAAAAAGGTTCTTGGTAAAGCTAATACTTATGATTATGACTATCTTGTACTCGCAGCAGGTTCAAAGCCAACCTTCTTTGGAGTTTCTGGTGCTGAAGAATTCTCGTACAAGCTTTGGTCATATGATGACGCAGTAAAGTTAAAGGATCATATTCACAACTGCTTCAGGCAAGCCGCTCGTGAAACTGACAAAGAAGAAAAAAGAAGACTACTTAATTTTTATGTAGTAGGTGCTGGCTTTACTGGTGTAGAAATGATTGGTGAGCTTGCTGAGTATGTACCTGTTCTTTGCGATAAGTTTGAAATTGACAGAAGTGATGTAACACTCACAAATGTTGATATTCTCACAAGAACAGTTCCTATTCTTCCGGAAAAGCTTTCAGCAAAGGTTGAAAGACGCCTTGCAAAAATGGGTGTCGATGTTGTTCTTGGAACAAGTGTTTGCGGAATCGGCAAAGATTTTATTGAACTAAAACAAGATGACGCTTGTGTCCGCAAATCAACTAATACTGTAATATGGACTGCTGGTATTGAAAGTGCTGAAATTACAGCGGAAGCTGCAAAGACACTTGAATCATCGAACAGAGGAAGAATAAAGCTCGACAAGCATCTTCGTTCAGTTGATAATGAAAATGTATTTGTTGTCGGCGATAATATGCTTTATACTGCACCAGGTGAGAAAGTACCAGTTCCTCAGATGGTTGAGAATTGTGAGCAGAGTGCTCACACTGCAGCTGTCAACATTGCAGTTGCATTGTTAGGTAAAGGCGAAATGGAAGAATATAAGCCTAAATTCCATGGAGTAATGGTAAGTATCGGCGGACGCTATGGCGTTGCACGTGTTGGTACATCAAAGCATATGTTTAACCTTTGCTCATTCTTTGCTATGTTTGCAAAGCACTTTATAAACATAATTTACTTCATTCAGGTTCTTGGCTGGAATAAAATATTAAGCTATTTAAAGCATGAGTTTTTTACAATCAGAAATAATCGTAGCTTTGTCGGCGGACATTTTTCAAACAAGACTCCTTCATTTATGCTTGTTGCACTTCGAGTATGGCTCGGTGCAGTATGGCTTTTTGAAGGTATTATGAAGATTGTTGAAGGTTGGCTCAAATCACCAAAGCTTGCTGCTTTCTTCGGGGGAGCAGATGCGTGGTACGATAAAATTCTAAACGGAGTAGCAAAAAGTCCAGACGGTGGTGATACTGTAACAGGTGCTACTGAAGCTTCAGTGAGTATTTTTCAGGGACTTTCAGCAAAAGCTTCCAATATGGTAGATACAGTTTCAGCAGCAACAGGCGATGCCGCACAGGCAGTAGCTGAAAAGGTCGGAAAGGTACTCATTAACTGGGATATCTTTGGCTGGTTCCAGGTTTATTTTGTTAGTGGAAAAGAACTTTCACACTCAACACTTAACGATTATGCATTCAAAATTAATATTCCATTGATGAACTGGTTTACTGACCATGTTATTCTTGCAAATAACGGAGTAACAATGTTCTTCCAAATATTCATCGTTGTTGCTGAAATTCTTATCGGGCTTGCACTCATTGGTGGATTGTTCACAACACCAGCCAGCGCATTCTCACTTGTTCTTCAGGTAATGTTCGTTATGACGACTGGTCTTTATCTTGGAACATTCTGGATGATTTTCGCTGCTATTGCATTACTCTTCGGAGCAGGCAGAACTCTTGGTCTTGACTATTACGCTATGCCATACCTTAAAAAACACTGGAAAAAAGTACGCTGGGTAAGGAAGTCATATTTATACAATGATTAATAACATTGAAAAAAATATAGAGTTATATGATTTTGATAAAGCCTTTGAGCTTGTTGGGGATATGGTTGACAGAGCTTTGTCAACCTCTCCGCTCATTATCAGGAATTATACTGAGCATTTAAAACAAGCAAGAGGGAAATTCATAAGAACAGCTTCATTATTGACTGTTGCTATGAACGATGAAGGATTAATCCACTCTGACGCAGTTTGTTTTGCGACGGCGATTGAGCTATTGCACCTCGGGACGCTTGTCCACGATGATGTTATTGATAATGCAAAGACAAGGCGTGGTATTGCAACACTTCAGAAGAAATTCGGGAAGAAAACAGCAGTAATTACTGGTGATTATATTTATTGTCTTGCTTTGAATATGGTTGGGAAGGTTTCTGACAGGAAGAAATATATTGATTTTGGACTCCCAGACTATATGGGCAAAATCTGTCTTGGCGAGCTTAATCAGCATATCAACAACAATAACTTTAGTCTTTCTGAGCTTCATTATTTTAAAATCATTTCTGGTAAAACTGCTGCACTTTTTGAGGCTTCGCTTTTCGCTGGTGGATTAGTAAACGGTTGTGATAAAAACCAGCTTAATAAATATACTCACCTCGGCAGATATCTTGGAATGATTTTTCAGCTAACAGATGACTGCATTGATTTTGAAGTATCAAGTGAAATAGCAAAGAAGCCTGTACAATCCGATTTTGAACAGGGAGTCATAACACTTCCGCTTATATATTCTTTTAAAAAAGACAGTGATTTGAAGCAGAAGGCACTTGAAGGGATACTTTCACGCTCTGAGATAAATAAATCGGTATCAGGATACGGTGGTACGCTTTATACTAAGGCAGTGTCGAAAAAGTATTTTGACAAATCAATAAAGATTATCAACAGCCTTGAAGCACCTGATGAAAAGAAGGATAGGCTTGTACAGATATTCAAAAAGGCTTACACAGGGCTAAAAACTAAATAGGTAAGGGAGATATTCTTGATAAAAAAATTTTTAAGCTATGTTGAAATAATGACAAAGATAACAAGTGTATATGCATTTTTTTATACTTTAGCATTTCTTCTTGTGCTTAATCAGAAAATTAATGTTAAGTTTACGATAATATTTAGTGCATCAATGTTTCTCTTTGACCTGACAACAACGGCAATCAACAACTATATTGATACAAAGGATAATCATCAGACCCTTCAATTTGACAGAAAAATTGCTTTTGGTATAATAATAGTGTTGTTTGCATTAAGTGCAGCGCTGGGAATATATCTTGCTTATCTAACAGACATCGTTGTATTCTTACTCGGAGCAGTGTGTTTTGCTTTTGGAGTATTCTATACCTTTGGTCCTGTGCCGATATCAAGACAGCCACTTGGCGAATTCTTCTCAGGATTTTTCTATGGGCTTGTAATTCCGTTTATTCTGCTGTATATTAATATGCCAGAGGGTTATTTCCTCACACTTGATATTTTCTCAAATAATATCAGCCTTGATATAAACATAATCCATATGTTTTATGTTCTTCTTTTATCGGTAGCACCTGCATTAGTGACATCAAATATTATGCTCGCAAACAATATCTGTGATTTAGAACATGATATTGCGGTCAAAAGGCATACACTCCCTTATTATATAGGGATTCCAAATGCCTTAAAGCTTTTTGCTTTTCTCTATTATGCAGTTTACGCTTCGGCAATTCTGCTTGTAATTTTCAGAATTGTTCATCCGTTGTATCTTGTATCATTGCTTTCAATAGTAGTTGTACAAAAAAATATCAATGCTTTTATGAAAGAACAGATCAAGTCAAAGACTTTTGTGCTCGCAGTAAAGAATTTTATTTTAATAATGAGCCTTAATGTCATAATGATGTTTATTTGTGGATTAATATCATAAAATAACTTTAAATGAGGCTTG